>NZ_JBJJMO010000026.1:0-54520 GCF_046231935.1 Pseudomonas sp. KCJK9111
CCGTCGCCACCATGGGTAGGCGTACTTTCAAACGCCGGCGCTGACCGCGCGGTAGCGCCTGCAACACCTGGGCAGTACCGTTCTCGATGGATTCCACCTCGGCCAGCCCCACCACCAACGGCCAGCCAAGTTTTTCGGCGAGCAGGAACGGCAACATGCCCGACCCCTCCCCCGTCTCGGCCTGGCTGCCAGTAAGTACCAGTTGCGCACCGGCACCGCGCAGGTAATCGCCTAGCACTCCCAGCACATCGGCGCCAGCGGGTTGCTCAAGCACATCCAAATGTTCCAGGCCCATCCCCAGGTAACCGCGCAACGCTTCCTCACGGGGATCCCCTGCGTGCACGACTTGCAGGTCTTCGCCGGCCAGTTGCAGGCCCAACTCGACTGCCCGCGAGTCCTGCTCGGCGCGCCGCGTGCGACCGGAGCTTGGATGCGCACCGATCGAAACCAGGCTGATGACTTTCGTACTCATGCTCGTGCCCTTATGCCGCGTCACGCTGGGCGCCGTTGCGGAACTGTTCCACAGCGTCGATCAGTGCCTGAAGAATCGCCGCGCTGTCGCCAATCACCGACAGGTCGGCGCGTTTGATCATGTCGCAGCCTGGGTCCATGTTGATCGCCACCACCTTGTCACAGGCGCCGATGCCCTGCAGGTGCTGGATAGCGCCAGAGATACCTACCGCCATGTACACCCGAGCCGTTACCCACGTACCCGTGGCGCCGACCTGGCGATCACGGGGCATGTGGCCATCATCCACCGCCACCCGCGATGCGCCTTGGGTCGCGCCCAGTGCCGTGGTCGCCTTGTGGAACAGGGCCCAGTCCTTGACCCCGTTACCGCCGGATACGATGAACTCGGCTTCGGCCATGGCGATCTTGGCCGGGTCGACGGCCACCGAGCCCAGGTCCTCGATGCGCGAGATACTGCGCGCCACACTGCCGGACAATTCGACCGGCAAAGCCTCGTGACGGGTTTCGCTGACAGGCTCTGCACATTCGGCCGCAGCCAGGATCAGGCGTGGCAGCGCGCGTTGCATGTCTTGCTGGCCCGCACCGGCGCGGCCGATGCACTGCCCGTCCTTGACCTGCCAGACGCGTGTTGCCGGGCGCTCACCCAGCGCAGCACCCAGGCGTCGGCCGAGCTCGCCACCGCCGGTCCGGCTGTCTGGCAGCAGCCAGTGGCGCGGAGCGAACTGGTTGTCGACAGCGCGCAAGCCCTGCACCAACTGCTCCGGTGCATACCCTTGATACGCCTCGCCTTCGATGACCAGCAAGCGGTCCACACCTGCGCCGGCAAAGTTGGTTTCCTTGTGCTCGCCGAACACGATTGCCAGTACCGCACCGTCGCTGCCCGCCAGCCCATGGGCTAGGCCCAGCAGGTCGCGGTCATGGCTACCCAGGCGCCCGCCGATCATGTCCGGTACTACGGCAATGTAGAACGCAGGCTCTGGCACCTGGTGCAGCGGCAACTGCACTTCGGCCGCAGCGCTACGCCGTGCGCCACCACTGGTACCCTGCTGGGCCCCCGAGCGGTCGATGCGCTTGAGGCCGTTGGGGCCGATGAAGCCTGCTGCACTGGCGTGCGGGTTCTTGCGCACGAGGCCGTTGGGCCCCATCCAGCTGGTCTGTTGCGTCTGCATGGCCGCATGCAGCGGATGCAGACGGTTACGGGCGATCCACTCGGCGCGAGGGTCGCGGCGGATGATGTCGCTCATCAATGCACCTCCGCAGGTTCACGTTTGGATTTCGCAGGCTTGGCAGCCGCTGGCTGGGCCTCTTCCTCGATCAGTACATCGGCCACCAGTTCGGCCAGGTCCTTGATCAGCGGCCGTGGCTCTACTACACCCTCAAGCATGGCCGTGCACTGCGGGCAGCCCACGGCGACCACTTCGGCTTCGGTGGTACGGATGTCGTCCATGCGCATGTCGGGAATACGCTGTTTGCCAGGGATGTCAGTGATCGGCGCACCGCCGCCCCCGCCACAGCAACGTGAGCGAAAGCCCGAGCGCTCCATTTCGCGAACTTCGATGCCCAGCGCGCGGAGCACCTCGCGAGGCGCCTCGTACTCGCCGTTGTAGCGGCCCAGGTAGCACGGATCGTGGTAGGTGACGCTGCCGCCCTTGTGCTGTCCCAGGTTGAGCTTGTTGGCGCCAATCAGCTCGGCGATGTAGGTGCTGTGGTGCTGCACCTGGTAGTTGCCGCCCAGCGCGCCGTATTCATTCTTGAGCACATGGAAGCTGTGCGGGTCGCAGGTGACGATGCGCTGGAACTTGTACTTGGCCAGGGTCTGGATATTGCGTTTGGCCAGTTGCTGGAACGTCGCTTCGTCACCCAGGCGGCGCGCCACGTCGCCGCTGTCGCGCTCCTCCAGGCCCAGCACGGCGAAGTCCACACCCGAAGCCTTGAGTACCTTGACGAACGAACGCAGCGTGCGCTGGTTGCGCATGTCGAACGCGCCGTCGCCCACCCAGAACAGCACCTCGGTGCTCTTCACCTCGGACAGCAGCTTGAGGTTCAGGTCGGCAGCCCAGTTCATGCGGCCACCTGGTGCGAAGCCACCGGGGTTGTCAGTGGCAATCAGGTTGTCGAGCACCTCGGCACCCTTGTTCGGGGTGGCGCCTTTTTCCAGGGTGAGGTGGCGGCGCATATCGACGATGGCATCGACGTGCTCGATCATCATCGGGCACTCTTCAACACACGCGCGGCAAGTGGTGCACGACCACAGTGTCTCGGCATCGACCAGACCATTGACGATGGGCTGGTGGGGGTGGCCGCCGTGCTCACCCAATGGCTTGCCAGGATAGGGGCTGCCAGCGAACTTGGCGTCGGTCCCGCCCGCCAGGCCGATGACCATGTCCTGAATGAGTTTTTTCGGGTTCAACGGCTGCCCAGCGGCGAAGGCCGGGCACATGGCCTCGCACTTGCCGCATTGCACGCAGGCGTCAAAGCCCAGCAGCTGGTTCCAGGTGAAGTCCACCGGCTTTTCCACGCCAAGCGGCGCACGTGGGTCTTCCAGGTCCAACGGCTTGAGGCCGGTTGAGCGGCCTCCACCGAAACGCTCGGCGCGCCGGTGCCAGGCCAGGTGCAGGGCACCGGCGAAGGCGTGCTTCATGGGCCCGCCCCAGGTCATGCCGAAGAAGAGCTCCGACACGCCCCATAGCACGCCCAGGCCCAGAATGCCGACCATCACCCAGCCGCCCGTGTTGGCCGGCAGAATACCGGCCACTGGCAAGGTGGCGATGAAGAAGCTGGCAGCAAATACCAGCAGGCTCTTGGGCAGGCGCATCCACGGGCCCTTGGACAGGCGCGAAGGCGGGTTCAGGCGACGCTTGAAGACGAAGATGGCGCCGGTGAACATGATCACCGTGGCCAGCAGCAAGGCGTAACCCAGGATCTTGCTCTGCAGGCCGAAACCATGCACCAGGATCGCCAGCAGCGCCGAGAGCACGAAACCACCAGCGGTGGCCACGTGGGTGTTGGACATGTACTTGTCGCGCTCGACCACATGGTGCAGGTCCACCAGATAGCGGCGCGGCATGGCCAGCAGGCCGCCGACCAGGTCCACCTTGGAGGGCCGGCCACGGCGCCACATGTTCACACGGCGCAGCGCACCGAGCACGGCAAGCCCGAGCGCGGCGAACAGCAGGATGGGTAGAAGGGTGTTCAACATGGGAAGCTCCCACAACAGCTAGATTCTTGCGCCACCCCGAAGGCCAGCGCGGACCCCTGTAGGAGCGGCCTGTTACCGCGAAAAGGCTGCGAAGCGGCCCCAGCATCCTTGGTACTGATGAAATGCTGGGGCCGCTTCGCGATCCTTTCGCGGCGCAAGGCCGCTCCTACAGGGGGGCCAGTCCCGCTTTCAGAAAGGCGGTGCGATCAGAAGTCCTTGCACAGCCGCAAGGCATCGTAGATCGCCGCATGCACGTTACGCTGGGCTACACAGTCGCCGATGCGGTACAGCAGGTAGCCTTCGCCTGGCTGGCTCAGGATCGGCTGTGGCTTGATGGCGAACAGCGCCTCCACGTCGATCTGGCCCTTGTTGCGCGAGCCGTCCTTGAGGGCGTAGTACAGCTGCTCGTCCGGACGCACGCCGTTCTCCACCACCACCTGATCCACCACCCGCTCTTCCTTGGCGCCGGTGTACTCGTTCTCCAGCACAGCGACCAGCTTGTCGCCCTCGCGGTAGACTTTCTCCAGCATCATGTCCCCGGTCATGATCACTTCCTTGGGGTACATGCTGCGGTAGTAGGTCGGGAAGGTCGTACCGCCCATGGCCACACCCGGCTTGATGTCGTCGGTGACGATCTCGACCTGGCTCCCCTTGTCAGCGATGAAGTCGGCCACCGACATGCCGGTGAACTCGCAGATGGTGTCGTACACCAGCACGTTCTTGCCCGGCGCGACCTTGCCATCGAGCACGTCCCAGCTGCTGACCACCAGCCCTTCTGCTGCACCCCAATGTTCGTTCTGCTCCAGGAACGAATGCCCGCCCACGGCCAGCACAATGATGTCCGGGCGCAGATCCTGGATGGTGTCTACATCGGCCGCAGTGCCCAGGCGCAGGTCCACCTTCAGGCGGGCCAGCTCCAATTGGTACCAGCGGGTAATGCCAGCAATCTGGTCACGTTGCGGCGCCTTGGCCGCGATAGTGATCTGGCCACCGATCTGGTCGCGTTTTTCGAACAGGGTCACATCGTGGCCACGCTCGGCGGCCACGCGCGCCGCCTCCATGCCTGCAGGGCCGGCACCGACGATGACGACCTTGCGCTTGGCGCCGGTGGTCTTCTCGATGATGTGCGGCACACCCATGTACTCACGGGAGGTCGCGGCGTTCTGGATGCACAGCACGTCCAGGCCTTGGTACTGGCGGTCGATGCAGTAGTTGGCGCCGACGCACTGCTTGATCTGGTCGATCTGGCCCATCTTGATCTTGGCGATCAGGTGCGGGTCGGCCATGTGTGCACGGGTCATGCCGACCATGTCCACATAACCACCTTCGAGAATCCGGGTAGCCTGGTTCGGGTCCTTGATGTTCTGCGCGTGCAGGACCGGGACCTTGACCACTTCCTTGATGCCAGCTGCCAAATGCAGGAACGGCTCTGGCGGGTAGCTCATGTTCGGAATGACGTTGGCCAGAGTATTGTGGGTATCGCAACCCGAGCCCACCACACCGATGAAGTCGAGCATGCCGGTGCCATCGTAGTAGGCAGCGATCTGCTTCATGTCCTCGTGGCTGAGGCCATCGGGGTGAAACTCGTCGCCGCAGATCCGCATGCCCACGCAGAAGTCGTCGCCCACTTCGGCACGCACGGCCTTGAGCACTTCCAGGCCGAACTTCATGCGGCCTTCGAAGCTGCCGCCCCACTCGTCGGTACGCTTGTTGACGCGCGGGCTCCAGAACTGGTCGATCATGTGCTGGTGCACCGCCGACAGCTCGACGCCATCGAGGCCACCTTCCTTGGCACGGCGGGCCGCCTGCGCGTAGTTACCGATCACACGCCAGATCTCTTCCACCTCGATGGTCTTGCAGGTGGCGCGGTGCACCGGTTCGCGGATGCCCGAGGGCGACATCAGGGTCGGCCAGTTGAAGCCATCCCAGCGCGAACGACGACCCATGTGGGTAATCTGGATCATGATCTTGGCGCCATGCTTGTGCATGGCGTCGGCCAGGTTCTGGAAGTGCGGAATGATACGGTCGGTGGACAGGTTGACCGACGACCACCATTCCTGCGGACTGTCGATGGCCACCACGGACGAGCCGCCGCAGATCGCCAGGCCGATGCCGCCCTTGGCCTTTTCTTCGTAATACTTCACATAGCGGTCGGTCGTCATGCCGCCGTCAGTGGCGTAGACCTCGGCGTGCGCGGTGCTGAGCACGCGGTTGCGGACGGTCAGTTTGCCGATCTGGATCGGCTGGAACATTGCTTCGAATGCCATGACGCTATCTCCGGCTTACAACGGCTTCGTTACGAACAGGCCATCTTCGTGGCCTTCTTCCGACCCGCCATATACCTGCTCGGCAACGGTGCGGATCGAGCTGCCGCGGGCAGCGAGAATCTGGTCCATGGCACCGGCGAACCAGCCAGTGAACATGTAGTCGACCTTGCGGCCGCACTTGCCATAGACGTAGACGAAAGCCGAGTGCTTGAGCTTGACGCTGCACGTGCCCTTGTCCAGGTCGATGTCCTGGATCTCGAACAGCCCCCAGCCGCGCTGGCTCAGGCGTTTCATGTAGTGCTCAAAGACCGCGACCCCTTCCAGGCCATGGCACTCGGCTTCCTTCTCGCACCAGTGCCACGCCGACTTGTAACCGGCCTTGTAGAGAATTTCGGCGTACTTGTCGGCGCCCAGGACTTCTTCGATGCCCATGTGGTTGTTGACGAAGAAATGGCGTGGCACGTACAGCATCGGCAAGGCGTCGCTGGTCCAGACACCGGTCTCGCTGTCGACTTCGATTGGCAATTGCGGGGCGATCTTGGCCATGGAAACTCAACTCCAGAAAAAATTTTTATTGGGTTGCCCCGGCGTTGTTGGCAGGGGCTTGAAGCTTGGAGAGCGGCTTATTCGCCCCAGACGTCTTTCAATACGTTGACCCAGTTCTCGCCCATGATCTTGCGAACCACGCGCTCGGAGTGGCCACGTTTGAGCAGGGTCTCGGTGAGGTTGGGGAACTCGCCCACGGTACGAATGCCCAGTGGGTTGATGATCTTGCCGAAGTTGGTCAGGCGACGGGCGTAGCCCTTGTCGTGGGTAAGGTATTCGAAGAATTCCTTGCCGTGACCCTGGGTGAAGTCGGTACCGATGCCGATGGCATCTTCACCCACGATGTTCATGGTGTACTCGATGGCCTCGGCATAATCGTCGATGGTCGAGTCGATCCCCTTGGCCAGGAACGGTGCAAACATGGTCACGCCAACGAAACCACCGTGGTCGGCGATGAACTTCAGTTCCTCATCGGACTTGTTGCGAGGGTGCTCCTTGAGGCCCGATGGCAAGCAGTGGGAGTAGCACACCGGCTTTTTCGATTCGAGGATGACTTCCTCGGAGGTTTTGGACCCGACGTGGGACAAGTCGCACATGATGCCGACGCGGTTCATTTCGGCAACGATCTCGCGACCGAAGCCTGACAGGCCGCCATCGCGCTCGTAGCAGCCGGTCCCCACCAGGTTCTGGGTGTTGTAGCACATCTGCACGATGCCCACGCCCAGCTGCTTGAACACCTCCACGTAACCGATCTGGTCTTCGAAGGCATGGGCGTTCTGGAAGCCGAAGAGGATACCGGTCTTGCCCAGTTCCTTGGCCTTGCGAATGTCGGCGGTGGTGCGCACGGGCATCACCAGGTCGCTGTTCTCGCGGATAAGCTTCTGGCTGGCGGCGATCTGGTCGACGGTGGCCTTGAAACCTTCCCAAACCGACACGGTGCAGTTGGCGGCGGTAAGGCCACCTTTGCGCATATCCTCGAACAGCTCGCGGTTCCACTTGGCGATAATCAGGCCATCGATGACGATGCTGTCGGCGTGTAATTCGGCTGGGCTCATCAGGCGTCCCCTTTTATTGAATGGGCTGGCGCCAAACCTTGTGCCGGCGCTTTGGGGCCAGCATATGCCTGTGCCCCGAGGCGCCCCGATGCAAAAACGACAGGGGGTTTGCCGAAAGCGTCAACGCGCGACAACGCGCGCTCTGGCGCGGTCTGTGGCGATGAGACACAGTCTCGATAACGACCATGGAGGGTCCTTTGATGAACAATCTGCCCAGGTGATACCGTACGCGCCGAGAGTGCGCGAGAATCGTCGGCATTCGTCAGCCGATGGAGGAAACAGCGAATGAAGGCGATGGCAGCATTGGTACTGCTGGCGGTGGTGGCGGCAGCCCAGGCCGGTGAGGAGGAAAATACCCCGTGTGACAACGTCGAGACAGAGGCGCAAGCCCATGCCTGCGCAGCATTCAACAAGCAAGCCTCCGAGCGGGAGCTGAAATCGGCTTATGACGAACTTCTCCAGCGCGTTCATGACGCGTTCGACGACAAAGGCAGCATTGCAGCAACGATGATCGAGCGCTTGAAACAGGCTCAGGGGCTATGGACGCAGCTTCGCGATGCCGATTGCAAGGCGGAAACCTTCGCCCTGCCAACCAACGGCGGGGCTTACCAGGCAGCCTGGGACACCTGCGTTGCGCAGCGCACTGATGACCGGTCCGAGTACCTGCAATCGATTCTGCAACAGTAGAGCGAGACTGCCTGGTCAGGAAAAGTTTGCGGCTTATTCATCAAGCTGGCTCGTATCAAAGTGAGTGCCAAGCGCCTTATCCAAGGCGCTTCACCCACTTAACAGGAGTCGCAGATATGACCGTGAACCTCACTAAAACCGACATGGACAGTGCCATCGCTGCCTTGAAGAAAGAAGGCGAAGAGCGGGCCGTCATGGTGGCCAACACCGTGTGCATCTTCGCACCAGACGTACCGGCCAGCGTCGCTGAAGACGTGCTGGACGGCATGCGTCTGATGAACCTGTCGGCGAACAAGAAGTTCGACAAGGAAACGCAGCAGCGCGAGTGGTACAACTTCTACAATGATGGGCTCGGCAAGTTCGGCTGGACGCTCACTGGCGCCGCCCACGTCGAAGAGGCAATCGACAAGGACACCCATACCCTGGCAACCCTGGTGCCAGAAATCGTCTCGGTGCAGATTGGCCACAGTCATCGCCTGAACCGCTGCGTCAAACGCTCTTTCGAAGTGATCGTCAAGACACCCAAGGCCCAGCAGTTGCTGGAAGAAAGCGCCGCGAGCGTTTCCGGTAAATCCAGCACCGTGCAGATTTCGACCTGCGAAATGTCGCCACAAGGGCTGCCGATCATGCACATGACCAGCGTTCAACTGAGCTACGACAAAGCTGAGAAGACTGCCGGCGCCACTGGCCGCACCCTCGACAAGTCCAATACCCGTGTGTATCGCGCTTCGCAACAGGGTTCGTTCAGCATCCGCCACTTCAATGCCATGCGCGAAGCGGTCAGGCTGAAACTGGCCAGCCAGGCCGTCGATATTCTGGCCCTGGACATCTGACCAAGCCCTGGCGCCGCGCTGCGGCGCCAGGCTTCCCTGTTTGCCGAAGGCCTATCTAATCCATGGAAGTTGTCAGCCACCCTTACGAGGACCTGCAGGGCTGCCTGCGCGTGGCGCAATTGGAAGCCAACCTTGTCCACAATCAACACCTGGACAGCCAACGCTGGTTCGAGCATTTTCTGAACAACCTGGAGCGCTACGGCGCCTTGTTATTCGGGCGGACCACCAGGACGATACCTTACGTGCCCACCGAGGCAGTTTTCGAAGATATCTTCTCGGGTTGGATACCCGTCCCCCAAAGCAAGAATCTCAAGTTCCAACGTGTGGGCAACGACATTCTGCAGGGCCTGAAGCAGCCAGACCTGGCCTTGTTGAAGACTCGCTCGGCAAGCTCACACATGCTCATCGACTTCGATACTGACGAGGCGGCGCGGCCCGTGGCCATCGTTCTGCACATGGCATGCTCGACCCACCCAGATACGAGTCGAACCAAGGCGTTGCTTGAACTGGATCACTTGGGTATTCGGCTTGTCGATGAGTACGCAGCGCTGCACAGAGACTGCGTAGAACGACGTCTCGAGGCGCATAGCAGCATCGATCACCTCTAATTCGGCGGTGACGACTTCAAGACCTTGCGCTCTTCGCGTGGGCAGCGCCCGAAGCGTCGCTTGTAACGTCGGGTGAAGTACGACGGCAGTTCAAAACCGCATGCCACGCTGATCTGGGTGATCGTCATCTGGGTCTGGCGCAGCAACTGGCAGGCCTTGTCCAGGCGCAGGCCAAGGTAAAAGCCGCTGGGCGTATCGTTGAGATGCAATTTGAACAGGCGCTCCATCTGACGACGCGTGATCATCACGCGCGCGGCCAGTTCCGTTGTATCAAGGGGGTGTTCGGTGTGCTTTTCCATCTCTGTGATCACTTGCACCAGCTTGCGGTTGCTGATGCCATAGCGTGCAGCGATCTGCATGCGCTGATGATCCTGGCGCGGTCGAATACGGCTCAACACGAACTGCTCGGAAACCTGCACGGCCAGCTCGGCGCCATGGGCCTGGGCAATCAAATCGAGCATCAAGTCGATCGAAGCGGTCCCGCCCGCACAGGTTATGCGTTGCCGGTCAATTTCGAACAGCTCCTGGGTGGCATGCAGGCTGGGGTAGTTTTCCCTGAACGCATCCAGCGCCTCCCAATGCACGGTCGCACGATGACCATCGAGCAAGCCTGCCTCGGCCAGTACCACAGCGCCGGTATCGATACCGCCTAGCATGACGCCCTCGTAACCCAGGCGCCGTAGGCTTTGCTGAAGCTTGGGGGCGTAGCAGCCCAGGGGTTCGAAGCCTGCCACGATCAGCAATGTACTGCAGGGCATATGCGCGCCCAGCGCTGCATCGGCATTGACTGACATGCCGTTGCTGGCGTTCACGGCGCTCCCATCCAGGCTCAACACCTGCCAGTGGTATGCCTGGGCTTTGAACCTGTTGGCCACGCGCAGGGGCTCCAGGGCACTGATGAACCCCATGGCAGAGAAACCGGGTAACAACAGAAAGTGAATGATCTGCGCCATGGCATGCTCCAGCGAACAGGTCGCCTGCGTGCAAATGTTGGTCGCCGGCGTGCGATTTTCAATAGTGCCACCAGCGTAGCGTGTTCACACGGTCCGCAGAGGCCGCCACCATAACAATCTGTACTGCCGATGGAGAGCCACCATGCACAGCTTGATCCGCCGCAGCCTGTTGACCTTGGCCCTGACCAGCCTTGCTACCCCCTCGCTTTACGCCGCCGATGCCGCTGCTTGCAAGAATATCCGTCTGGGCGTGGTCAACTGGACCGATGTGATCGCGACCAGCGCCATCGCCCAGGCTTTGTTCGATGGCCTGGGTTACACCACCAAGCAAACCAGCGCGTCGCAGCAGATCATCTTCGCTGGCATTCGCGACAAACGCCTGGACATGTTCCTGGGCTACTGGAACCCGATCATGACCCAGACCATCACCCCTTTCATCGATGCCGGGCAGGTCAAGGTCATGGACAAGGCCAGCCTCGAAGATGCCCGGGCCACCTTGGCAGTGCCCAAATACCTGGCGGACAAGGGGCTGCGCACCTTCGCCGACATCCATAAATTCGAGAAGGAACTGGGTGGCAAGCTCTATGGCATCGAGCCGGGTTCGGGCGCCAACACCCAAATCAAGGCCATGATCGCCAAGAACCAGTTCGGCTTGGGCAAGTTCCAGCTGGTCGAGTCCAGCGAAGCGGGCATGCTGGCCGCCGTGGACCGGGCAGTACGGCGCAAGGAAGCCGTGGTGTTCTTCGGCTGGACCCCACACCCCATGAACGTGAACATCGACATGGTGTACCTCGGGGACAGCCAGGACGCGCTCGGCCCGGACGAAGGCCGCGCGACGGTGTGGACCGTCACCGCGCCCGATTATGCAGCGCGCTGCCCCAATGCCAACCGCCTGTTGGCCAACCTGAGTTTCAGCGCCGAGGACGAGAGCCGCATGATGCAGCCACTGCTCGATCACAAGGACGCGCTGGAATCGGCGCGCCAATGGCTCAAGGATCACCCCGAGGATAAGGCCCGCTGGCTTGAGGGTGTGACCACCTTCGATGGCAAGCCGGCCGCCGACAATCTCAAGCTTACCGCCAACTGAAACCGCCCCGTCACCGACAAACCAGCCCCTACAGATCCATGGACACCAAGGTTCGTCCAGA
Organism: Pseudomonas sp. KCJK9111; assembly: GCF_046231935.1. NCBI lineage: Bacteria > Pseudomonadati > Pseudomonadota > Gammaproteobacteria > Pseudomonadales > Pseudomonadaceae > Pseudomonas > Pseudomonas sp. KCJK9111. The sequence goes on from NZ_JBJJMO010000026.1 coordinate 11,768, forward strand.
ACCTTGCAGGGGTCGGCTTGCCGGCGAAAAGCCCACAACAGATCACACAGGATCCCCCATGAACCACGACGTCATCATTACGTGCGCCCTGACCGGCGCCGGCGACACTGCCTCAAAAAGCCATCTGGTCCCCGTCACGCCGAAGCAGATCGCCGCTGCGGCCGTGGAAGCCGCCAAGGCCGGCGCCACAGTGGTCCACTGCCACGTACGCGACCCGCAGACGGGGCGCTTCAGCCGTGATGTCGCCCTGTATCGCGAAGTCATGGAGCGCATTCGCGAAGCCGACGTGGACATCATCGTCAACCTCACTGCCGGCATGGGCGGCGACCTGGAAATCGGGCCCGATGAAAACCCCATGGCATTCGGGCAGGGCACTGACCTGATCGGCCCGCTCGAACGCCTGGCCCACGTCGAGGCGTTATTACCGGAAATCTGCACCCTGGACTGCGGCACCCTCAATTTCGGTGACGGCAATTCCATCTACGTTTCCACGCCCGCGCAACTACGCGCCGGCGCACGGCGCATTACGGAGCTGGGGGTCAAGGCAGAGCTGGAAATTTTCGATACCGGCCACCTGTGGTTCGCCAAGCAAATGATGAAGGAAGGGCTGCTCGACAACCCCTTGTTCCAGCTGTGCCTCGGGATACCGTGGGGCGCACCGGCTGACACCACCACCATGAAAGCCATGGTCGACAACCTGCCCGCCGATGTCACCTGGGCCGGCTTTGGCATCGGCCGCATGCAGATGCCCATGGCCGCGCAGGCCGTGTTGCTCGGCGGCAACGTGCGAGTCGGCCTGGAAGACAACCTGTACCTGGACCGTGGCGTACTGGCGAGCAACGGCCAGTTGGTCGAGCGCGCGGTAGAGATCATTTCGCGCCTGGGTGCCCGAGTCCTGAGCCCCGCAGAAGGCCGGGCAAAGATGAACCTGAACCGTCGCTGATCGCTTCTGGAGACCCGCATGAACTTCATCACTGACATCAAGACATTTGCCGCGTTGGGCAGCGGCGTGATCGGCAGCGGCTGGGTTGCACGCGCCCTCGCCCAGGGGCTGGACGTGATCGCCTGGGACCCGGCGCCAGGCGCCGAACAGGCCCTGCGCAAACGCATTGCCAACGCCTGGCCTGCCCTGGAGAAACAGGGCCTTGCCCCAGGCGCATCGCAAGCCCGCCTGACCTTTGTCGATACCGTTGAAACGTGCGTGCGCGAAGCTGATTTCATCCAGGAAAGCGCGCCTGAGCGGCTGGACCTGAAGCTCGATTTGCATGCACGGATCAGCGCCGCTGCCAAACCCGATGCAATCATTGCCAGCAGCACGTCGGGCTTGTTACCCAGCGAGTTCTACGCCTCGGCCGTTCACCCGGAGCGCTGTGTGGTCGGCCACCCGTTCAACCCGGTGTACCTGCTGCCACTGGTCGAGATCGTCGGCGGCAGCCGCACCACGCCTGAAGCCATCGAGGCGGCAAAGACCATCTACACCGCACTGGGCATGCGCCCGCTGCATGTGCGCAAGGAAGTACCCGGTTTCATCGCCGACCGCCTGCTCGAAGCGCTATGGCGCGAGGCCCTGCACCTGGTCAACGACGGTGTGGCGACCACCGGCGAAATCGACGACGCCATCCGCTTTGGGGCCGGCCTGCGCTGGTCGTTCATGGGCACGTTCCTCACCTACACCCTCGCGGGTGGCGACGCCGGTATGCGCCACTTCATGTCGCAGTTCGGCCCGGCGCTGAAGCTGCCCTGGACCTACCTGCCGGCACCGGAGCTGACCGACACGCTGATCGACGATGTGGTGGTTGGCACCTTGGAGCAACTGGGCGAGCGCAGCATTGCCGCGCTGGAGCGCTATCGTGATGACACCCTGCTGGCGGTGCTGGAAGCGGTGAAAACCAGCAAAGCCAAACACGGTATGGCCTTTGGCGATTGAGGAGCACGCGATGCCCGCACTGATCACTTACCGCACACCGGTCCTGGAGGACTGGGTCGACTACAACGGGCATTTGCGCGATGCCTTCTACCTGCTGATCTTCAGCTACGCTACCGATGCGCTGATGGAGCGCATCGGCCTGGATGCAGACAGCCGTGGGCACAGTGGAAATTCGCTGTTCACCCTGGAGGCGCATATCAATTACCTGCACGAGGTAAAGCTGGGCACCGAGGTGTGGGTGCAGACGCAGGTCATTGGCTTTGATCGCAAGCGCCTGCACATCTACCACAGCCTGCACCGTGCGGGGTTCGACGAAGTGCTGGCGGCCAGTGAGCAGATGCAGCTGCATGTGGACTTGGCGGGGCCGAAGTCGACGCCGTTCAGTGAGCGCAGTGGCGGGTTACTACAGGAGTTGGTGGATGGGCAGCAGGATCGCCACCCGGCCGAGTTTGTCAGCCGGGTGATGAGCCTGAACACACGACCCCGATGATGTTCGTGCCCCCTGCTTGAGCGGGCTCACCCGCGAACCTGGTAGCTTAATCCCCCTCAAAGCATAGCGCTTTGGAGGTTACAACCCTGATGTCTAAATCTCAGACCAGCGCCAGCGCTGCAGCGGGTTAGTGTCATCACAGGGAGCGTTGATTACCCTATCGTTGCTCGCATCGACGGCCAAGCACACGCCCCTCGGCGTCTTACCCCACTCAAGCAAAAACGAACCATCTGTCTGAGCCCTCGGGCTCCAGACCAGCCAGCTCCCCACCACCAGTCTCGGGTCTGGGCAGCCCGTCAGACGGAAGCCCCCGCCGCCGACAGGTTCAGCGAGGCACTCACCTGAGCCGTTCAGCGATATCGTGAGATTGCCACGGATAGAAACTGGCTTCCAGATGAAGTCCGTATCGGGCTCAGTACTTTCCGGGCATGCGCGAGCTTCCAGGTAACGGTTCTGCCCAACAACCATGCACGTGGGCTTGCCGTTTTCCTGGTGACCTTGGTTGAAAAGGTAGGGTGGCAGTGGCGGGTAAAAGCTTTCAGTCTGTTGGTACCGGTGTACGCTTCCGTTCATGTAGCTGCCTGTCTGGGTTCGTTTAATTTCCGCAGGTATGCCAGCAGTAGAGTCAAAATTCGCTACGCCAAATTTGCCTTGATATTTCCCCTTAAAGCATAAGGTGCGGCTATGGTCCTGATTAGAGAAACACGCATCTACTGCACTCAGGTTATTGACAGACTCATTAAAGATTCGCGCAGATCGTGCCAAACCCGCTGTGCCAGCGCAGCCAGCCTGATCAGCAACGGCAACGTCTTGACCGTCAGCCTGGAAGCCGCATAGCGGACTCTTGAAGTCCGCCTGACCAAACAGCAAAACCCCGCGTTTACCATAGAGAACATCCACAACATTACCCGACAGACCACCTCCTACAATTTGCGTGGTTAGGCCCGGGATCAGCAGTGCGCGGTCTAGATCAGGAACTTGAAAATTCTCGGGCGGCTCGCCTGAAGCTTCGTGATAACACACACTCCGCTCACCTGGACCATCGTAGAAGCACAGCGACTGCCCTTTCTCAAACCCCGATACCTTGAAAGAGCGCACAGCCTGGCTTGGGCATTGGCTGGCGAGATTGAGCGGGGCGCCGAATGGAATTGCTACAAAGCACGAACTGCCATGAAAACTGGTGTCGCTGTATAGGGTGAGTTCGACGCCTCTAAAGGGCGGGTAAAAATTCTCAAATTTTTCCCTCTGCTCGTTGAAGCGACGCGCAACGTCGTGGTGCTCAACAGTGCCCAAGGGGATTCCCTGATAGGTGAGCCTGGGAGTTGACAAGTAAGGAACTCGTGCGCAGGGTTGCCCTGGGCAACCATAGGACAGCTGGGTACGGAAGCGCGGCGTTTCAGTGTAGCGGTAGCCGTACTGGTAGGGCGGACTCTCAACAGTATCTCCCGGCGCCCAGTTGTGATGTGCACCGAAGTTATGACCGATCTCATGCGCAAGGGAAGACGGGCACGAAATAACAGAGTGCGCCTGAGCCGAACCGGGATTGACAAAAGCCAGCCCACAGAACTCCCTTGCGGTCGAATACATGGATACCAGATCCGCCCCCACGGCCGCCTGTAATTTAAGTACTTCTCCTGCAAACGGCTGAGCCAAGCGAATATCGTTTAGTTGTTGATCGTAATCTCTGCCGGTCTCGTCATAGGGGCCAGGATAGAATGCGGCCAGTTGAAAAGTAACGTCCACTTGACTGTTTCTCATGTATTGGTTTGCGTCGTTCAGGGCATTAGCCAACTCGGCCTTGTAATTGGGCGAAGCCGCCCGCCGCTGATTGGTCGCTATGAACAGTACACGAATGACACTGTGGCTCGACTGCGGAGTTTTTGCAGTTTTTTCATCGGTAGCATTTACCTGTTCCGGCTCAAGGGGTTCTCCTTCCGGCTGCAATTTCGACTCGTCGATCTTGATCAGCGCGTGCTGCGCTGGCCCGACATGGTCAATTCGGTATCGCTGGCCGTCGATGATGACGCTGCCTATCAAGGTTTGTCCATCACGGACCAGCGACAGGTAATACAGCGGGTCTATATCGATTTCACTGGACGACGATGGCGCATGGCCCGGCTTCCAGGTAGAAGCCTTGTAACCTACCCAGCCTTGCAAACCTTCAAAAATCGTATTGAAGCTGCGCAGGTGGAACTGCGCGTGTTTGCCATCGGGCAATGTCACCGCCAGGTCATGAGTTTGGCTGTTGACGAGCGCAGGCTCCAATTTTATTAGCGTGATTTGCTCATTGGCGGGGTTGTCTAACAGGCGCTTGAGGTAATCCCCTCCCGTTCGCTGCAGCGTAGCGCGGTCAGGTGTGGACTCCAGCGTAAACAATTGCGGCACACCCTTTTCACTTGTTGCCGAGGGCGATGCGGCCATCGAACTTGCCATCACCAGCAATACGCCAGTGCCCATCAATATTCGTAGCCACTTCAGACGTTTCATCGTGTGCTCCAATAAAAGAGACCTATTCCCTTTATCAGAGCAGGAATTAAAAAGTGGGTAACCTGACAAAATTATCAGGTGCATGGAATGTTGAAATCGCCCGATTAAGCAAAAAAAATAACCCCGGAAAGCCGTGAGCATCCGGGGCCAAGAGCGAGCAACATCCACTGTGCACGAACGCGGGTGACCAAACCTGCGTTGCCGTAGATGGCTTGAGTGTGCGTACTTCCCAGGCGCTGGATTTAGCCATAAACGACCTGTTCTTAGCCAAAGCAGCCATGCCACCATTCTGTTGTTGCGGGGATGTCGGGGGCGTCACAGAATCGATCGTAAATCACAGCAGCACTCTCTTAGTGATAAAAGGGACAACAGCCATGATGCATGCGGATTTGATTGATCAAGACGACCTGGCGGGCCATCTGCGGGCACGCGGGTTCGACATTCCGGCCGGTGCCAGCGCCGAGCAGGCGTGTGAGGCCGTAGTACGCGGGCTCACCGAACCGAACGCGCGGGCGCTCAAGGGGATGGTCGAGCAGATGTACGCGGGCAGCGCCACCCTGTTACCGGCCGTGCGGCAGGCGATTGATAAACAGCTGCTGCCAGCCTTGGCGCAATTCAACAAGCGCGACTGAGCGATTGCTCCGATGCCGGCGTGATCGTCGGCAAGCCGGCCCCTGGAGGGGCCGCGCAATGCTGGCGAACGGGCTGCAGCGCAGCCCTGAACCCTTAGAGCCTTACACTGGCAAACGTTGACTCATTACGCGCCTGGCTCAATGCCGCCATCGGACCACTGTGGGGCGACAGGGTGATGGCCTGTGGAATCGGCATCATCGCCACCTGCTGGGTGGTATTGGAGCCAACACGCTCGTCGCGCGGTGGAATGCCGAAGTATTCGCGGTAGCACTTGGAGAAGTGCGGCGTGGACACGAAGCCGCAGACCGAAGCCACCTCGATGATCGACATCGGCGTCTGCTTGAGCAACTGGCGTGCGCGTATCAGCCGCAGCTTGAGGTAATAGCGCGAAGGCGAGCAGTGCAGATACTTCTGGAACAGCCGCTCCAGCTGCCGACGCGACACGGATACGTAGACGGCGAGTTCGTCCAGGTCGATCGGCTCCTCGAGGTTGGCTTCCATCAGGGCGACGATTTCCTGCAGTTTCGGCTGATTGGTGCCCAGCATGTGCTTGAGCGGTACGCGCTGGTGATCCTGCTCGTTACGGATGCGCTCGTAGACAAACATCTCGGAAATGGCCGCCGACAATTCCCGACCATGATCGCGGCTGATCAAGTGCAGCATCATGTCCAACGGCGCGGTGCCGCCTGAGCTGGTGAAGCGGTTGCGGTCGAGCGTGAACAGGCGGGTGCTCATGTTGACCCGTGGGTAGGCCTCTTGCATGGCCGCCAGGCATTCCCAGTGCACGCTGCAATCGAAGCCGTCGAGCAGGCCGGCACAGGCCAGCGCCCAACTGCCGGTGCACACCGCCCCAAGGCGGCGCGACTGGCGAGCCTGGGCTTGCAGCCAGGTCACGTGCTCACGCGTCACGGTGCGCTGGATGCCCACACCGCCACAGACGATGACCGTGTCCATGGGGGGCGCGCTGTGCATGGCGGCATCGGGTGTGATCTGCAAGCCGTCGCTGGCCCAGACCTGGCCGCCATCGACGGTCAGGGTATGCCAGCGGTACAGCTCGCGGCCGGACAGCTGGTTGGCCATGCGCAGCGGCTCGACCGCCGACGCCAGAGAAATGAGGGTGAAGTTGTCCAGGAGAAGAAACCCGATGGACTGGGGGGTTGTGCGGTTCTGGGTTGGGTTCCCGGAGGTGTACGACGTCATCGCGATTTCTCCTCACACAAATGCAGGGCGTGCCTCAGGCGGACACTGATTTCTTGTTATTGCCCCGGGGTCGTCCACGGGGCTTGGTTGTCTATCACTACGCAAACGCCGTGCCTGAAATTGAACAGCTATCCGAAAAAACCTGAAAACGACCTACTCAGTCGTCAAAATCAGGACTTTCCTACAAGTCTGTTACAGCCCTCAAACAGGCGTTCTAGGCGGCATGCGTGTCACCCCTGAGCACTTTAGTGACACGCATTACCCAAGTTGCCCAGAAACGACACTCTTGAGTGTCACCGACAACGCCTGCACCGATCGCGACATCCGACTGACGGTAGGCATCGTCTTGCACGTTTTAAGGTCACGAGGTGGTGCTTTGCACCGTTATGATGAGCGTGGTGCCAGCGCCGATCGCTCGACGATGACACCGCAGGTCGAAGAAGTGCATCAGCACTCGATGGCGCTGACGGCAAGGCCGCCGCGCGAGGTTTCCTTGTACTTGTCGTGCATGTCGGCACCTGTATCACGCATGGTGCGGATCACCTGATCGAGGGAGATGAAATGCTCGCCATCACCACGCAACGCCATCTGCACGGCGTTGATGGCTTTCACCGCAGCAATTGCATTGCGCTCGATGCAGGGCACCTGCACCAGCCCACCTACCGGGTCGCACGTCAGGCCCAAATTGTGTTCCAGGGCAATCTCGGCTGCGTTTTCAACCTGGGGCGGGGTAGCGCCCAGTACCTGGGCAAGTCCTGCAGCGGCCATGGCGCAGGCCGAGCCCACTTCACCCTGACAGCCCACCTCGGCCCCTGAGATCGAGGCGTTCTTCTTGCACAGGATGCCCACGGCGGCGGCCGCCAGGAAGAAATCCACCACACTGGACTCGTCCACCTCGTCACTAAAGCGCATGTAGTAGTGCAGCACCGCCGGAATGATGCCGGCCGCGCCATTGGTAGGCGCGGTGACCATGCGCCCGCCCGCGGCGTTTTCCTCGTTCACGGCCAAGGCGAACAGGTTGACCCACTCCATGGCGCTCATGGTCGAGCCGATCACGTTGGGCTTGCCGATTTCCTGCAGGCTGCGGTGCAGCTTGGCAGCACGACGACGGACATTCAGCCCGCCCGGCAGCGTGCCTTCGTACTTGAGCCCATTGTTGACGCACTCCTGCATGGCATCCCAAAGCGTGTGCAGGCCGGCCCGAATTTCTGCCTCGCTGCGCCAGACCCGTTCATTGGCCATCATCAATTGCGACACACTCAGGTCGTTTTGCTCGCACAGGCGCAACAGCTCGGCCGCGCTGTTGAAATCGTAGGGCAACACGGTCTGGTCGGCGTCCAGCACGCCACTGGCGGCCTGGGCGGCATCGACCACGAAGCCACCGCCGACTGAGTAGTAGGTGTCTCGGTGAATTTCGCCCTGCTCGCCTTCTGCCACAAGGGTCATGGCGTTCGGGTGGTAAGGCAGGTTCTCGTCAAGCAGCAGCATGTCACGGGCCCAGATGAAATCGATGGGCAGGCGGTTATCGAGTTTGAGCACCTGGGTTTCGCGCAGGTCGGCAATACGCGGGACAATCTGGGTAGGGTCGATGGCGTCTGGCCATTCGCCCATCAGCCCCATGATGGTGGCGTTGTCGGTTCCATGGCCGATACCGGTAGCCGACAGCGAACCATACAGGCGCACCTCGACCCGCTTTACCTGCTCCAGCTCGCCGCGCTCGCGCAGCCCCTGGACAAACAGGGCACCGGCTCGCATGGGGCCGACGGTATGCGAGCTGGAAGGCCCGACACCGATCTTGAACAGGTCGAACACGCTGATGGCCATTGTCGAATCACCTCTTGCTGGGCTTGTCTGTACGCGCAATGCGCAGGGCGGGGCAGCTGCTAGGCTGGACTGCAGGCCGCCTTCAATGCACGCATCATCGGGCTTTTGCCACCCTGCTCGCCGTCTGCAACCGACGTAGTCTTGTCCAGCCGCGCCGCCTGTTCTGCAGGCTCAGTGCGCCGCTTTCCGGTGCCTTGGTGACGCAAAAAAGCGGCAGGATGGGTAGAAGCATCCATAAGCGACATTGCCCATACTGGATGCGACCCGTTGCGTACTGGATACGACCCCACCAGTAGGCGATTGCCCGGCGCTGGAGGATTATCGAAAGCGACTCGTAAAGCACGGCCACGCAACCTGCCCTCTGCAGGCCTGATCGATCGGACCCTCAGAACGTCCGACGAACCACGCGAACCCGAAGACAAAATCACAGGAGTCCACCCATGAAAGGTTCACCCTCGCTGTTGCTGGTCGCGTTGCTGTCCGCACCGGTACTGGCCCAGGCCGCAGAACCCGAGCAGTGCCAGACGGTGCGGTTTTCGGATGTCGGCTGGACCGACATCACGGTAACCACGGCCACCACCAGCGCTGTGCTCGACGCCCTGGGCTACAAGACGCACACCACCATGATCTCGGTGCCGGTGACCTACAAGTCGCTGGCGGCCGGCAAGGACCTGGACGTGTTTCTCGGCAACTGGATGCCGACCATGGAGAACGACATCAAGCAGTACCGCGACGCCGGTACGGTAGAAACCCTGCGCGCCAACCTGGAAAACGCCAAGTATACGCTCGCAGTACCGCAAGCCCTGTACGACAAGGGCTTGAAGGATTTCAGCGACATTCCCAAGTTCAAGGATGAGCTAGGCGGCAAGATCTACGGGATCGAGCCGGGCAACGATGGCAACCGCACCATCCAGAGCATGATCGACAAGAACGCCTTCGGCCTGAAGGACGCCGGCTTCAAGATTGTCCAGTCCAGCGAGGCCGGCATGCTTTCCCAGGTGGACCGCTCGCAGAAACGTGGCGAGGCCATCGTGTTCCTGGGATGGGAGCCGCACCCGATGAACACCCGGTTCAAGATGCAGTACCTGACCGGTGGCGATGAGTTCTTCGGCCCCGATTTCGGCAAGGCGACGGTGTACACCAATACCCGCAAGGGGTATGCGCAGGAATGCAGCAACGTCGGCCAACTGTTGAAGAACCTGTCGTTCGAGCTCAAGGACGAAAGCACCATGATGGGCTATGTCCTGGACGACAAGATGAAGCCTGACGCCGCTGCGCGCAAATGGCTCAAGGACAATCCCGGCAAGCTGGACACCTGGCTGGCAGGCGTGACCACTGTGGATGGCAAACCTGGCCTCGAGGCGGCCAAGGCCAAGCTGACGCAATAACCGAACTACGCAGTAGCGCTACCTCGGGGCAGGACCGTGCCCGCCCCGGGTTGATTTCAATCTACGCAGGTGGAAGCTCGCTATCATGCTTATCGATCAGAAAATACCCCTGGGCCAGTACATGTCCTCGTTCGTCGAGTGGCTGACCCAGCACGGCGCGAATTATTTCGACGCCATCGCCCAAGGCCTGGAGTTCATGATCCATGGCGTCACCAGTACCCTGACCTGGTTCAACCCGCTCGTGCTCATCGCCCTGTTCGCTGCACTGGCTCACCTGATCCAGCGCAAGTGGGCATTGACCGCCTTCGTCGCATTGTCCTTCCTGCTGATCCTCAACCTGGGCTACTGGCAGGAAACCATGGAAACCCTGGCCCAGGTCAGTTTCGCCACCGTGGTCTGCGTGGCCATCGGCGTGCCGCTGGGTATCGTCGCCGCACACAAGCCGATGTTCTACACCGCCATGCGGCCGGTGCTCGACCTGATGCAGACGGTCCCCACCTTCGTCTACCTGATCCCTACCCTTACCCTGTTCGGCCTGGGCGTAGTGCCTGGGTTGATCTCGACGGTGGTGTTCGCCATCGCCGCCCCCATCCGCCTGACCTACCTGGGCATCTGCGATGTCCCCCAGGAACTGATGGACGCCGGCAAGGCCTTTGGCTGCTCGCGCCGTCAACTGCTCACCCGTATCGAACTGCCCCATGCGATGCCGAGCATCGCCGCAGGCGTCACCCAATGCATCATGCTGTCGCTGTCGATGGTGGTGATCGCCGCCCTGGTGGGCGCCGACGGCCTGGGCAAACCCGTGGTCAACGCACTGAACACCGCCGATATTTCCCTGGGCTTCGAAGCGGGCCTGGCAATCGTGCTGCTGGCGATCATGCTCGACCGTATCTGCAAGCAACCGGAGCTGCCGGCCAGGAGTGAAGCATGAGTATCATTCGATTCGAAGACGTCGACGTCATCTTCTCCAACAAGCCACGCGAAGCGCTGTCGTTGCTGGACCAGGGCAAGACCCGCGAAGAGATTCTCAAGCAGACCGGCCTTGTGGTCGGCGTAGAGAAAGCCAACCTGGACATCCAGAAAGGCGAGATCTGCGTGCTCATGGGCCTTTCCGGTTCGGGCAAGTCCAGCTTGCTGCGCTGTATCAACGGGCTGAACACCGTGAGCCGCGGCAAGCTGTTCGTTGAGCACGAAGGCAAGCACATCGATATCGCCCACTGCACCCCGGCTGAACTGAAGATGATGCGCACCAAGCGTATCGCCATGGTGTTCCAGAAGTTCGCCCTGATGCCTTGGCTCACGGTGCGCGAAAACATCAGCTTCGGCCTGGAAATGCAGGGCCGCCCCGAGAAGGAACGGCGCAAGCTGGTCGACGAAAAACTCGAACTGGTAGGCCTGGCCCAGTGGCGCAACAAGAAGCCCGATGAATTGTCCGGCGGCATGCAACAGCGCGTAGGCCTGGCACGCGCGCTGGCCATGGACGCCGACATCCTGCTGATGGACGAACCGTTCTCGGCCCTGGACCCTTTGATCCGCCAAGGCCTTCAGGACGAACTGTTGACCCTGCAGAGCCAGCTGAACAAGACCATCGTCTTCGTCAGCCACGACCTGGACGAGGCGCTCAAGCTGGGCAGCCGGATCGCGATCATGAAGGACGGACGGATCATCCAGTACAGCAAGCCCGAGGAAATCGTGCTGAACCCGGCCGATGAATACGTGCGCACCTTCGTGGCCCATACCAACCCGCTGAACGTGCTGTGCGGACGCAGCCTGATGCGCTCGCTGGACAACTGCAAGCGCGTCAACGGTTCGGTCTGCCTGGACCCCGGCGGCGACTCGTGGCTGGACCTGGGTGAAGGCAATTCGATCAAGCGTGCACGGCAAGGCCAGAATGGCCTGGAGATGCAGAACTGGGCGCCTGGGCAGGCAGTGGAAGGCCTGAGCCGCAGGCCAACCCTGGTGCATGCCGACATCGGCATGCGTGAGGCCCTGCAGATTCGCTACCAGACCGGCAACAAGCTGGTGCTGCAGGAAAACGACAAAGTCGTGGGCATTCTGGGAGACACCGAGCTGTATCACGCGTTGCTGGGCAAGAACCACGGTTGATTGCACGAGGGCCGCACTCGCGGCCCTCTTCTTTGAGGGGAACGGTTCGCGCTGCGGGCTGGCTTGCCTACATCTTCAGAAACGCTTTACAGGCTGCCAATTCATCAGGTTAGAATCGGTTGGCACGCGACCTGCTAGCAAACATCGAATACGCGCTACCACGTCTTCCCTCCTCGTTGTCCCGGAGTACCTGCCTTTGGATGCCAGTACCATCAATAGCCTGTTCCTGATCGGCGCATTGCTGGTAGGGGCGAGCATCCTGGTCAGTTCGCTGTCGTCGCGGCTCGGCATCCCGATTCTGGTCATCATCCTGGCCGTCGGCATGATCGCTGGCGTGGACGGGGGTGGCATCATTTTCAACAACTACCCGACCGCCTACCTGGTGGGCAACCTCGCGCTTGCCGTGATCCTGCTCGACGGTGGTCTGCGCACGCGGGTAGCAAGCTTCCGGGTCGCCTTGTGGCCGGCGCTTTCGCTGGCAACGGTCGGGGTCATGATCACCACGGCGCTGACCGGCATGGTGGCGGCTTGGTTGTTCGACCTGAGCCTGATCCAGGGCCTGCTGATTGGCGCCATCGTGGGCTCCACCGATGCCGCGGCGGTCTTTTCACTGCTGGGCGGTAAAGGCCTGAACGAACGGGTCACCGCCACGCTGGAAATCGAATCGGGTAGCAACGACCCGATGGCGGTGTTCCTCACCGTGACCCTCATCGACATGATTGCCAGCGGCCAGACCGGGCTGCACTGGAGCCTGCTGGGCCACCTGCTGCGCGAGTTCGGCATCGGCGGGCTGCTGGGGCTGGGCGGCGGCTGGGTGATGCTGCAGCTGGTCAACCGCATCAACCTGGCAGGCGGCCTGTACCCGATTCTGGTCGTGGCCGGTGGCCTGGTGGTCTTCTCGCTGACCAACGCCCTGCATGGCAGTGGTTTCCTGGCGGTCTACCTGTGCGGGCTGGTGCTGGGCAACAAGCCGATCCGCAGCCGCCACGGCATTCTGCACATGCTCGACGGCATGGCGTGGCTGGCCCAGATCGGGATGTTCCTGGTGCTGGGCCTGTTGGTAACACCTCACGACCTGCTGCCTATCGCCCTGCCGGCACTGGGCCTTGCCCTGTGGATGATTCTGGTCGCACGCCCCTTGTCGGTGGTCGCCGCACTGCTCCCCTTCAAGGCGTTCCACGACCGCGAGAAGGCCTTCATTTCCTGGGTGGGCCTGCGCGGCGCCGTGCCCATCATTCTGGCGGTATTCCCGTTGATGGCCGGCCTGCCGGACGCCCAGCTGTTCTTCAACCTGGCGTTCTTCATCGTCCTGGTTTCGCTGCTGGTGCAGGGCACCAGCCTGCCCTGGATGGCCAAACTGCTGAAGGTGACGGTCCCGCCAGACCCGGCGCCCATTTCACGCTCGGCACTGGAAGTGCACATCACCAGCGAATGGGAGATGTTCGTCTATCGCCTGGGTGCCGAAAAGTGGTGCATTGGCGCAGCGCTGAGGGAGCTGAAGATGCCAGAGGGCACGCGCATCGCCGCGCTGTTCCGTGGCGAACAATTGCTACACCCTTCGGGCAGTACGGTGCTGGAAGTGGACGACATGCTGTGCGTGATCGGCCATGAGCACAACCTGCCTGCACTGGGCAAACTCTTCAGCCAGGCACCCCAGCGCGGCCTGGACCTGCGCTTCTTCGGCGACTTCGTGCTCGAAGGCGATGCCGAGCTCGGCGCCGTGGCATCGCTCTACGGCCTCAACGTCGACAGCCAGGATGCCCACATGCCGCTGGCGCAGTTCATCCGACAGAAGGTCGGAGGCGCGCCAGTGGTAGGCGACCAGGTCGAATGGCATGGCACGATCTGGACCGTGGCGACCATGGACGGGAACAAGATTCAGAAAGTGGGCGTCAGATTCCCCGAAGGATCGCGACCAGGACCAGGATTGTTCCTCTAAACTTCGTTTCTGCCTGATCCACAAGTAGTCTGCCTATGTCCTTTCGCCTGCACCTTCGCACAGCCCTGCTCGGGCTGTGCCTTTGCCTTCCCCTGGCGGTCGCCGCCGCTGAAGCCCCCACCACCGCCAGCGTCCAGGAAAGCCTCGACAGGATCGCCGAACGCAAGCTGCCCGAAGCCGATCAGAAGGCCTTGCAGCAAGTGCTCGAGCAGACCCTCGGCCTGCTGGCCAGCAAGGAAGACAACGAACGCAAGCTGGCTGCCCTCAAGCAGCAACTGGCCAGCGCGCCCAAGGAAACCAGCGACAGCCAGAAGGAGCTGGCAAGGCTCAAGCAGAGTTCGGTGCAGTCGGTGGCCCAGCGCTACGCAAACCTAAGCGTGCCGCAGCTCGAGCAGATGCTCAGTGAGCGCACTACCCAGCAAGGCGAGCTGCAAAAAGCGCTGTCCGAAGCCAACAGCCTGATCATCAATTCGCAGACCCGTCCCGAACGGGCCCAGTCCGAGATCAGCAGCAGCCAGGCGCGGGCCCAGCAAATCAACAGCATCCTCAAAAGCGGCAAGGACGCGGGCAAGCCTGTCAGCCCCGACCTGCGCAACCAGCTCAACGCCGAACTGGCCTCGCTCAACGCCCTTACCCAGTTGCGCCGCCAGGAGCTGGCTGGCAACAGTGTGCTGCAGGACCTGGGCAATGCCCGCCATGACCTGCTGATCGAGCGCACAGCACGCCTGGAACAGGAAATCCAGGACCTGCAGACCCTGATCAATGACAAACGCCTGGCCCAGTCCCAGGAAACCGTCACGCAGCAGTCGATCGAAGCCCAGAAAGCCGGCGGCAGCAGCCTGCTGGCCACCGAAAGCGCAGCCAACCTCAAGCTGTCCGACTACCTGCTCAGAAGCACCGACCGGCTCAACGAATTGACCCAGCAGAATCTGCGGACCAAGCAGCAGCTCGACACCTTGACCCAGGCCGACCAGGCGCTGGACGAGCAGATCAGCGTGCTCAAGGGCAGCCTGCTGCTGTCCAAGATCCTCTACAAACAGAAACAGACCCTGCCGCATCTCAAGCTCGACCGTGACCTGGCTGACCAGATCGCCGACACACGCCTGTACCAGTTCGAGGTCAATCAGCAGCGCGAGCAGATGAGCAGCCCGGTCAGCTACGTGGACAAACTGCTGGCAGCCCAGCCCCCCGAAACCGTCACCCCCCAGTTGCGCAAGGCATTGCTGGAAGTGGCCATCACCCGCAGCGACTTGCTCGAACGCCTGAACCGGGAGCTGTCGGCCCTGCTCAACGAATCCATTACCTTGCAGCTGAACCAGAAGCAGCTGCTGGGCACTGCCCAAAGCCTGCGTACCACGCTGGACGAGCAGATGTTCTGGATACCCAGCAACAAGCCATTGGACTGGGACTGGCTGGCCTATGTGCCGCAACGCCTGGCTGACCAGGTGGCGGACCTGCCGTGGGGCTCGGGCCTCAAGGAGCTGGCTGACGGGTTGAGCCAGCGCCCGTTGCTGTTCCTGCCGCTGTTGCTGGTGATCGGCGCGTTGCTGTGGCGACGCAAGTACCTGTACCAGCGCCTGGGCAAGGTGCACCAGGACATCGGCCATTTCCGCCGCGACAGCCAGTGGCACACCCCTCAGGCGATCTTGATCAACATCCTGCTGGCGATGCCGGTGAGCCTGGGTCTTGCGCTGTGCAGCTATGCCTTGCAGATCGACGCCCGCGGGCAGAACGCCAACCTTGGCGCGGCGCTGTGGCAACTGGCCCAGGCCTGGCTGGTGTTCTATACGGCCTACCGCATTCTCTCGCCTGGCGGGGTGGCCGAGATCCACTTCCGCTGGTACAAGCCGCAAGTGGAGTTCCTGCGCGGCTGGGTCCGGCGTCTCGGCACCGTGGTGCTGGCATTGGTAGGGGTGGTGGCGGTAGCCGAACACCAGCCCTCGGCGCTGGCCGACGACGTGCTGGGGATTGGCGTGGTACTGACTTGCTACGCATTGATGGCCTGGTTGCTCAGCCGCCTGTTGCTGAGCAGCCCTGCCCACCGCGACACCTCGCTGTTTCGCAAGGCAGTGGGTGTGGCGTTCACGGCCTTGCCCATCGCCCTGTTCATCGCCGTGTGCTTCGGCTACTACTACACGGCGCTGAAACTCACCGACCGCCTGATCTACACCCTCTACCTGCTGCTGTTCTGGCTGGTGATCGAGGCGGCATTCGTGCGCGGGCTGTCCGTGGCCGCCCGACGCCTGGCCTACCAGCGCGCGCTCAGCAAGCGGGCTGCGGCCAAGGAAGGGCTCGATGGCGAAGTCGTCGTCGAAGAGCCGACGCTGGATATCGAACAGGTCAACCAGCAGTCCTTGCGCCTGATCCGCCTGGCCTTGCTCGGCGGTTTCATCGCCGGCCTGTACTGGGTGTGGTCGGACCTGCTCTCGGTGTTCGCCTACCTCAACAACTTCGTGCTGTACGAATACACCAGCGGTACAGGCGCTGCGGCGAGCATGGTCCCCATCAGCCTCGGTGACCTGCTCGGCGCCCTGGTGATCGTGGGCATCACCTTCGCCCTGGCCGGCAACTTGCCCGGCCTGCTGGAGGTGCTGGTACTGTCGCGGCTGAACCTGGCCCAGGGCAGCGCCTACGCCACCACCACACTGCTGTCCTACACCATCGTCGGCGTCGGCATCGTCAGCACCCTCTCCACCCTGGGGGTCAGCTGGGACAAGCTGCAGTGGCTGGTCGCCGCGCTGTCGGTAGGCCTGGGTTTCGGCATGCAGGAAATTTTCGCCAACTTCATTTCGGGCATCATGATCCTGTTCGAACGCCCGGTGCGTATCGGTGACACCATCACCATCGGCAACTTGTCGGGCACGGTGAGCAAGATCCGCATCCGCGCCACCACCATCACCGACTTCGACCGCAAGGACATCATCGTCCCCAACAAGACGTTCATCACCGGGCAACTGATCAACTGGTCGCTCACCGATACCGTCACCCGCGTGACCCTGAAGCTGGGCATCGACTACGGCTCGGACCTGGACCTGGTGCGCGACCTGCTGCTCAAGGGTGCACATGAGAACCCCAGGGTACTCAAGGACCCCGAACCCCTGGTGTACTTCCTGCAATTCGGCGAAAGCTCGCTGGACCACGAACTGCGCATGCATGTCCGTGACCTGGGCGATCGCAACCCGACGCTGGACGAGATCAATCGCTACATCAACCGGGAATTCAAGGCGCACGACATCAAGATATCCGTACGCCAGGTCGAGGTGTTCCTGATGGATCCCAAAGCCGGCAAACAACAGTTGATACCGATGGACTCGCCAAAATCCGATGGCACTCCACCGGTGTGATTGGACTCCATAGGGCAGATACGCCCGTTCCACCCGCGAGGGCGTGGTCCTCGCTCACGGCCGGTCCGCCCGCACAGGGCCACGCAGCGGCCTCTTGCCACCTCGACTCAGGAGCAGCCCCGTGAAAGCCCTCGACCAGCTCACCTTCGACAACCGCTTCGCCCGCCTGGGCGACGCATTCTCTACCCAGGTGCTGCCCGATCCCATCGCCGACCCTCGCCTGGTGGTCGCCAGTGCGTCGGCCATGGCGCTGCTCGACCTTGACCCGGCCCAGGCCGAGCTGCCGTTGTTCGCCGAGCTGTTCAGCGGCCACCAGCTCTGGGAAGGCGCCGATCCGCGGGCGATGGTGTACTCCGGCCATCAGTTCGGCGGCTACAACCCGCGCCTGGGGGACGGGCGCGGCCTGTTGCTGACCGAGGTGGTCAACGATGCCGGTGAACATTGGGACCTGCACCTCAAGGGCGCCGGCCAGACCCCCTATTCGCGCATGGGCGATGGCCGTGCCGTGCTGCGTTCCTCGATCCGTGAGTTTCTGGCGAGCGAAGCTTTGCATGCCCTGGGCATCCCTAGCAGCCGCGCCCTGTGCGTAATCGGCTCCAGTACCCCGGTGTGGCGCGAAACCCAGGAAAGCGCTGCCATGCTCACCCGCCTTGCCCAGAGCCATATCCGCTTTGGCCATTTCGAGTACTTCTACTACACCCAGCAGCCCGAGCAGCAGCGCGTGCTGATCGACCATGTACTCGATGAGCATTACCCGCAGTGCAAAGACGCCGAACAGCCTTACCTGGCCATGTTCCAGACCATCATCGAGCGCAATGCCGAGCTGATCGCGCGCTGGCAAGCGTACGGTTTCTGTCACGGCGTGATGAACACCGACAACATGTCGATCCTGGGGATCACCTTCGATTTCGGTCCGTTCGCATTCCTCGACGATTTTGATGCCAACTTCATCTGCAACCACTCCGATGACCGCGGCCGCTACAGCTATGCCAACCAGGTACCGATCGCCCATTGGAACCTCAGTGCGCTGGCCCAGGCCTTGACCACGGTGATCGATGTCGAAGCGCTCAAGCAGGCGCTGGCGCTGTTCCTGCCCCTGTACCAGGCCCATTACCTGGACCTGATGCGTCGTCGGCTCGGCCTGACGACGGCCGAGAACGAAGACATGGCCCTGGTCGAGCGCCTGCTGCAACGCATGCAGAGCGGTGGCGTGGACTACAACCTGTTCTTCCGCCGACTGGGCGATCAACCGCTGGCCGATGCGCTGCAATCGGTACGTGACGACTTCGTCGACTTGGCGGGTTTCGACGCCTGGGCGGTAGACTATCAAGCGCGCTGCGAACGTGAACCGAACCATGCTGGCGGGCGGCGTGAGCGCATGCACGCCGTGAACCCGCTGTATGTGCTGCGTAACTATCTGGCGCAGAACGCCATCGAAGCGGCCGAGGCAGGCGACTACACTGAGGTCAGGCGCTTGCATCAGGTGCTCAGCCGCCCGTTCGAGGAACAGACCGGGATGCAGGCCTATGCAGCGCCGCCCCCTGCCTGGGGCAAGCACTTGGAAATCAGTTGCTCGTCCTGAAACCCACTTACTCGAACGGAGATGAAATGACCAATCCGCTGGTTGTCCCTTGCCCTCACTGCAACGGCTTGAACCGCCTGCCCGCCGACCGTCTGGGCGACGCGCCCAAGTGTGGCCGCTGCAAGCAGCAGGTCGTGCTCCAGACGCCGTTCGTGCTGACCGAGAGCAGCTATGCCAGCCAGGTCAAAGGCGACCTGCCCTTGCTGATCGATGTCTGGGCCGATTGGTGCGGCCCCTGCAAGGCCTTCGCGCCAGTGTTCGAACAGGCGGCCCGCCAATTGAGTGGCCGCTGCCGCCTGGCCAAGCTCGACAGCGAAGTCAACCGCACCCTGGCCGGGCAACTGGGCATTCGCTCAATCCCGAGCCTCATCCTGATGCGCAACGGCCGCGAGATCGCGCGCCAGGCAGGGGCCCTTCCCCTTCAGGCACTGCTGGAGTGGCTGCGCAGCAAAGGGGTTTGACTTTAGGTACCCCCCAGCAGCGACTCATAGGGGATGCGTAGCCCCTCGTGCAGGCGTCTGATCATGGAGAGGCTCAGCCTACGCTTTCCATTCAAGACCTCAGATACCCGGCCACTGGGCCCGATATAGGGCTCTAAGTCTCGAGGGGTAAGACTTTGTTGTTCCATGCAGAACTTAATGGCTTCCAGAGGGGTAGCCGACTGAATGGGATAGTGCTTGTTTTCATACACTTCAATCAGGGTAACGAGTACTTCCATTTCATCGGCTTCGGGGGTGCCCGGTTCGGCTTGGAAGATAGCCTCAAGCCGCCTAAAGGCCGCGTGCAGATCCTCATCACTGCGACTAGGCTTAATATTCACACACTGTCTCCACGTCAATTTCGTCATAGCGTTCATGGGTGCCGACGAATTTCACCCAGGCGATACCTGCCTTATATTGCATTTCCACGACGAGGCGATATTTATTACCGCTACTGTTGAAAACAATGCGGTTCCTTCCACAGATGCTAGCGTTGCCGAGCTGATCTTTCACATCCTGCGGCGTTAGCCAAGTAGCTTTGATCACTAAGTCATACCAGCTTTCCAATGCAGCCTTGGCATCGTGATTACCGGGCATCTCCCAAAATTTCACCAGGCTGCTCTTGGCAATCACCCGCATTTCGCTATTCTCCCGTTTTGGGAGATTATGATCAGCACCAGACTTTTACGCAAGCTGCACCTACTCATCCCCACCCAGCAAATCATGCAGCGCCACGAATTGCTGGGTCAGTTTGTGGCGGGGGTCGAGATGGATCAGGGGCAGGCTGGCGTGGTGCGACTCACGCATCTTCACCGAACTGCCCAGATACACCGGCAGCACCGGCAAGCCTTCGGCCAGTAGCGCGTCCAGCATCTGCTGCGGCAGGCTGGCACGGGGCTGGAACTGGTTCACCACGATGCCCTCGACGATCAGGTGTTCGTTGTGGTCTTCCTTGATGTCCTCGATCTCGGCCAGCAGCCCGTACAGGGCCTGGCGCGAGAAGCTGTCGCAGTCGAACGGAATCAGCACACGGTCCGCTGCGATGAGCGCCGAGACGGCGTAGAAGTTGAGGGCCGGTGGGGTGTCGATGTAAATCCGCTCATAGTCTTCACTCAAGTTTTCGAGCAATTTTCGCAGCTTGTTGATCTTGTGCTTGGCTTCGAGCTTGGGTTGCAGGTCGGCCAACTCAGAGGTGGCGGTGACCACGTGCAGGTTGTCGAATGGCGTCTGGTGGATTTCGACCTTGTTCTTCTTCGCTCCAGGTCCGCCGGAAAGGCTTTGCTTGAAGAAATCGGCGATCCCCATGGGAATGTCCTCGCCCACCAGCCCAGTGAGGTACTGGGTCGAGTTGGCCTGTGCATCCAGGTCGATCAGCAAGGTTCGGTAGCCTTCATGGGCACTTACCGCGGCCAGGTTGCAGGCGATGCTGGACTTGCCCACCCCGCCTTTCTGATTGAACACCACGCGTCGCATGACTGAGCTCCGGATAGGGACGAGGTTCCGAGTATGTGGCGACGCTGTGTTCATGACCAGCGCTGCTACAGCGACCGCCCACCACGCATGGCGCCGTGCCGGCTGTCGGAAAAAGGAAACTATTCAATCGGACCACGCCACATCCGCTTGAAGGCGTTGTCTCTTTGGATCCGAATCCATTGCTACATCACCGCCGCACCGGGATAATGCGCGCCACTCGATGAACGCACCACCCCTGACAGGCAGGCGCCGAGTCGTTCGCTCGGCATGGAAGCCCCTCAGGGCGGGAAGAAGACCACCGTGATCACCTTCAACATCACCCAATGGCGTGCATGGGCTCCGGGCATTTCGGCGCCTGCCGACTGGCACGCCTGGGCTAGCGGCAATTCGCCATCGGGTGCGGACGCCTGCGCGCCTGACGTGGCCTTCCTGCCGGCCATGCAGCGTCGTCGGCTGAGCCACATGGCGCGCATGGCGTTCGCGGTGGCCTGGCCATTGGCAGAGGGCCAGCCGCCGCTGCCGCTGGTGTTCGTTTCACGCCACGGTGAAACACCCCGCACGTTTTCGATTCTGGGCGAACTGGCTGCCGGGCAGCCGCTGTCCCCTACCCAGTTCAGTCTCTCGGTGCACAACGCGGTCATTGGCCTGTGGTCGATCCTGCGCGGTTCCACCTGCGAGATGACGGCTCTGGCCGCTGCCGGGGATGGTTTCGAACAGGGCGTGGTAGAAGCCGCAGCGCTCATGGCTGATGGCGCCCCAGCCGTGCTGCTGATCGTCACCGAAGAGCAGCCACCACCGGCCTATGGCCCCTGGATAGACGACGTACCGTTCGCCTACGCGCTCGGCCTGTTGCTGACCCCAGGCCGGCAATGGCAGCTGGCGCCCGGAGAGGTCGCCGCGTCACCTGCCGTGCCTGCGCTGCCTCACGGCCTGGCCTGGCTCAAGGCCATGCTCAACGGCCGCACCGATTTCACTCACACAGGGAAGCGTCGTACATGGAATTGGCACCGACAGCCGTGAGCAGGCCAGGCGACGCCTATATCTGGCGCCTGCTGGCCACCGCCACGAGCTTTATGCTGTTTGGCGTGGGCTGCCTGACCCTGCGGCTGCTCGTGTTTCCGCTGCTGGCCTGCCTGCCCGGTGGCCAGGCACGACACCGCGAGCGGGCCCGGCGCACCATCAGCTGGCTGTTCTGGCGCTTCGTGCAGTTCATGCGCGCCATGGGTGTGCTGACCTACGAAATCGAAGGGGCCGAG
Source organism: Pseudomonas sp. KCJK9111 (assembly GCF_046231935.1). NCBI lineage: Bacteria > Pseudomonadati > Pseudomonadota > Gammaproteobacteria > Pseudomonadales > Pseudomonadaceae > Pseudomonas > Pseudomonas sp. KCJK9111. The sequence continues at coordinate 33,896 of NZ_JBJJMO010000026.1, forward strand.
CGCCTGGGCCGGCCGGGTCAGATGATCATCGCCAATCACCCGTCCCTGATCGACGTGGTGTTCCTGATCGGCTTGGTACGCCAGGCCAACTGCGTCGTGAAGCAGAGCCTGTTCGACAACCCGTTCACGCGCGGACCGGTCAGCGAGGCGCAGTACATCGGCAACGATGGCAGCATGGACATGCTCGACACCGCCGTCGCCTCGCTGCAACAGGGCCAGACCCTGGTGATTTTCCCGGAAGGCACGCGTACTTCGCCCGGTCAGGCGCCGGCCTTTCACCGCGGCGCGGCTGCGATTGCCCTGCGCGGTGCAAGCGTCATCACCCCTGTCACCATCAAGGTCAGCCCGACCACGCTGACCAAGAACGAACCCTGGTACCGCATACCCGTAAGGCGGGTGCACTTCACCCTTTCGGTGGGCCCGGACGTGCATCCCGACGCCTACACGGCCCTGGGCCCTGCGCCCAAAGCTTCCCGTTTGCTCAACGATTATCTGCACAACTACTACATCAAGGAGCTCGCCGCCGATGAGCGCGCCACAGCAAAACCTCAACCGTGATCTCAAGCAACTGATCATCGACGCCCTGGGCCTGGAGGACATCAGCGTCCAGGACATCGACGACGAGCAGACCCTGTTCGGCGAAGGCCTGGGCCTGGATTCGGTTGATGCGCTCGAGCTTGGCCTGGCCATCCAGAAGCGCTATGGCATCAAGATCGACGCCGATGCCAAGGACACCCGCAACCATTTCAGCAGTGTCGCCGCCCTGGCGGCGTTCGTCACCGCCCGTCAGGCCGCCTGAGATCGCATCATGCAAACCCGTGAAGACATCTTCAACATTCTGCGCGACGCCTTGGTCGAATTGTTCGAGCTCGAGCCTGAGCGCATTAGCCTGGACGCCAACCTCTACCAGGATCTGGAGATCGACAGCATTGACGCCGTCGACCTGATCGATCACATCAAGCGCCAGACAGGCAAGAAGATCGCCGCTGACGAGTTCAAGTCGGTGCGTACCGTCAACGACGTGGTCGAGGCTGTGTTCCGCCTGGTGAACCCGGCGGCATGAAGCGACTGATCGGCGCCGGCCTGCTGATCGCCGGGCTGCTGTATCCGTTCGCCGTGCATTTCGGCATGGCGCACTACGCCCCCTGGCAATTTGCCCTGCTGCTCGGCGGCCTCTGGCTGGCACGTGCGCTGAGCGCGCCTCGCCGGCCCGGCAGCCTGTGGATGGCAATCGCCGCCCTGGCGTTCTGTGGGCTGCTGGGGCTATCGGACAGCCAGGCACTGCTGCGTTGGTATCCGGTGCTCATCAGTACCTTCATGCTGGGGCTGTTCGGTAGCAGCCTGGTGCACGGCATGCCGGTGGCCGAACGCCTGGCACGCTTGAGCGACCCGGCGCTGCCGCCGCGCGCTGTGCGTTATACCCGGCAGGTCACCCAGGCCTGGTGCCTGTTCTTCCTGCTCAACGGCCTGATCGCGGCCGCCCTTACGCTGTGGGCGCCGTTGGGCTGGTGGACGCTCTACAACGGCGTGATCGCCTATGCCGCGATGGGCGTGCTGTTCGCCCTCGAATGGCTGATTAGACAACGTGTGCGAGGACGCTCATGAACTGGATCAACCTCGAACACCTGCTGCTGCCGCTGGATGCGCCGCGCCAGGTGACCCAAGCCCCCGCCCTGGACCACGCCGAACTGAGCCAGCAGGCACTGCGCCTGGCCGGTGGCCTGCGTGCGCGGGGTGTTCGCCGATTGGCGGTGCACCTGGAGGACGCCGCGCAACTGGCCGCCGTCCTGCTCGGTGCATGGCGGGCCGAGGTCGAGGTCTTGCTGCCGGCCGACCTGCAACCGGCCACCCGCGAGCGCTGGAATGCCCACGTAGACCTGTGGCTCACGGATCTGGCTGAGGACACATCGCCCAACAGCTTGCTGGACGCGCCCTTGCCACCTGCCATTCTGGACCTGGCCCGGTGCCGCATCAGCCTGTGTACCTCCGGGTCAAGCGGCGAGCCCAAGCGCATCGACAAGCAGGTCACGCAACTGGCCAGCGAGGTGAATGCGCTGGAGCACCTGTGGGGCAAGGCTCTGGGCCCTGCCTGGATCATCGGCAGCGTCGCTACCCAGCACATCTACGGCCTTCTGTTCCGCGTGCTGTGGCCCTTGTGCGCCGGGCGCGGGTTCGAGCGCCGCCAGTTGCCGTTCCCCGAGGACCTGCAACGGGCCAGCCGCGTCCACCCGGCCTTTGCCTGGGTCGCCAGCCCGGCGCTGCTCAAGCGCATGGGAGAAAACCTCGACTGGCCAGCCCTGCAACCGGTGCGCAAGGTGTTCTCGTCAGGCGGTGAGTTGCCCGCCGATGCAGCCGAGCGCCTGCACCAGCGGCTGGGCCAATGGCCAGCAGAGATCCTCGGCAGCTCGGAGACCGGCGGGATCGCCTGGCGCCAGGGGCAGTCGTTGTGGCAGCCGTTTGCCGGTGTACAGCTCAGCCAGAATGACCAGGGGGCGCTGTGCATCGCCTCGCCCTACCTCCCAGCGGGGCATGTGGAACACAGCGCCGACGCCGTCGAATTCTCGTCCGACGGGCGCTTTCGCTTGCTGGGGCGACTGGATCGGATCGTCAAGCTCGAAGAAAAACGAATTTCGCTCCCCATGCTCGAACAGGCCTTGTGCACGCATCCATGGGTGTCTGAAGCACGTCTTGGCATGATCGAAAACGGCCGGGCCAGCCTAGGCGCCGTGCTGGTGCCGACCCCCGCAGGCCTGCACGCCCTGCGCAACCAGGGGCGGCGGGCCTTGGTCGAGGCCCTGCGCAGCCACCTGGCAGGCCACTGCGAGGCGCTGGCACTGCCACGCCGTTGGCGCCTGGTGCAGCACTTGCCGCTCAACAACCAGGGCAAGCTGACCCAGGCTGCGCTGCAGGCATTGCTGCTGGCGCCTCGCAGCATGGCCCCGCATGTGCTGGAGCAGCACCGCGAAGGTGACGAGCTCCAGCTCAAGCTCGGCGTGCCCCTGGACCTTGCCTGTTTCCCAGGGCATTTTCCCCGCACGCCGGTGTTGCCCGGTGTGGTCCAGATCGACTGGGCCGTCGCGCTGGCCGCTGAGCTGACCGAGTCGCCGCTGCGGTTTGCTGGCATGGAGGTGCTCAAGTTCCAGCAGTTGGTGCGGCCCGGCGATGAGCTGGCGCTGAGCCTTCGCCTGGACACGTCACGCGGCAAGCTTTACTTCGCCTTCACCTGTGCCGGTCAACCGTGTTCGAGCGGCCGGGTTCTGTTGGAGAACGCCTGTGCATAAGCCCTGCGCGGTGATCCCGGTCTACAACCACGAACAGGCCGTCCCGGCGGTCGTGGACGATTTGCTGCGCGCGGGCCTGCCCTGCGTGCTGGTCGACGATGCCAGCGATGCAGGCTGCGCGCAGGTGCTCGCCCGGCTGGCCGAACAGAGGGATGTGTTCCTGGTCACCCTGCCTGTCAATCAGGGCAAGGGCGGTGCAGTCATGGCCGGCCTGCGCGAGGCGGCGCGACTGGGCTTCAGCCATGCGCTGCAGGTCGATGCCGATGGCCAGCACGACCTGGGCGATGTGCAGACGTTTCTGGAGCATTCCCGCCGTGCCCCCCAGGCACTGGTGTGCGGTTATCCACAGTACGACGCCAGTGTGCCCAAAGGGCGGCTGTACGCGCGTTACCTGACCCACGTCTGGGTGTGGATCAACAGCCTGTCGCTGCAGATTCCCGATTCCATGTGCGGGTTTCGGGTCTATCCGCTGCCAGCCACGCTGGCCCTGATCGACAACGTGCGCCTTGGCAAGCGCATGGACTTCGACCCGGAAATTCTCGTGCGCCTGGCCTGGCGCAACCAACCGATGCGCTGGTTACCGACGCGGGTACATTATCCCCAGGATGGCCTGTCGCATTTTCGCCTGGTCCACGACAACGCACTGATCTCCAAGATGCACGCCAAGCTGTTCTTCGGCATGCTGGTGCGAGCACCTGCAATCCTCTGGCGTCGGTGGCAGTCATGAGCACACCGTCGCAGCACTGGGCCGACCACCAGGAGCGGGGCAGCTTCTGGCTGATGAAGTTGACTGCCACCCTGGTACGGTTGCTTGGCCGCCGTGTGCTCAGCCCATTGATCCACCTGATCGTCGCCTACTTCTTCCTGTTCGGTCGCCGCGCCCGCCGCAGCGCGTGGCAGTACCAGCAACGCTTGCACCAATGGAACGCCGGGCAGACGCCTGCCCCAAGCTCATGGCAGGTCTTTCGTCAGTTCATGGCCTTTGCCGAGGCCCTGCTGGACAAGCTTGACGTGTGGAACGGCAAGCTGCGCATCGAGGATATCGAAATCCACGACCCGGCCGGCTTGCGTCAGCAACTGCGCGGCGCTCGCGGGCAGATGCTGGTGGGTGCTCACCTGGGCAACCTGGAAGTCTGCCGGGCCCTGGCCGAAATCGGCGAGCAGGTGACCATGAACGTGCTGGTGCACACCCGCCATGCCGAGCGCTTCAACCGCCTGCTGGGCGAGGCGGGAGCCACCAACCTGCGACTGATCCAGGTCAGCGAGCTGGACCCTGCGGTGATGCTGCAACTGTCCGAACGCCTGGAGCGTGGTGAATGGCTGGCCATCGCTGGGGATCGCGTGCCGCTGCACGGCGGGCGCACTGTCGAGGTGGACTTTCTAGGCCATCGCGCCGCCTTCCCGCAGGGCCCATGGTTACTGGCGGGCATGCTCGAATGCCCGCTCAACCTGCTGTTCTGCCTCAAGCACGACGGCCGCTATCACGTCACCCTCGAGCCCTTTGCCGAACGCCTGCAATGGCGACGTGGCCAGCGCGATCAAGTCATCGCCCAATGGGCCGCCCGCTACGCCGATCGCCTGGGCCACTACTGCACGCGCGCACCCCTGCAGTGGTTCAATTTCTACCCTTTCTGGAAGACCGATGACGATGCAAGCGCATGAACCTGTCACGTTCGGCGAATCGCCGCTGGCTATCGAAGACGTCGTGGCGCTGGCCGAAGGCCGTGCCACGGCACACCTGCAGGACGATGCTGCCTACCGCGAGCGCATTGCCCGCGGGGCGCGCTTTCTCGACACCCTGCTCGACAAGGAAGGGGTGATCTACGGCGTGACCACCGGCTACGGTGACTCCTGTGTCGTGGCCGTGCCGCTTGAACACGTCGAGGCGCTGCCACGCCACCTCTACACCTTCCACGGTTGCGGCCTCGGCAAGCTGCTGGACGCCTCGGCCACTCGCGCAGTGCTGGCTGCACGCCTGCGTTCACTCAGCCACGGCGTATCGGGTGTTCGCCTGGAACTGCTCGAGCGCCTGCGCGACTTCATTGCCCACGACATCCTGCCGCTGATCCCCGAAGAAGGTTCGGTAGGCGCCAGTGGCGACCTTACCCCGCTGTCCTACGTAGCCGCGACGCTCTCGGGCGAGCGCGAGGTGATGTTCCAGGGTCAACGCCGCCGCAGCGCCGACGTGCACCGCGAACTGGGCTGGCAGCCCCTGGTGCTCAGGCCCAAGGAAGCCCTGGCCCTGATGAACGGCACGGCAGTGATGACCGGCCTTGCGTGCCTGGCATTTGCCCGCGCCGATTATCTTCTGCACCTGGCAACCCGGATCACTGCATTGAACGTGGTTGCCTTGCAAGGCAACCCCGAGCACTTCGACGAGCGCCTGTTCGCCGCCAAGCCGCACCCTGGCCAGGCGCAGGTCGCCGCCTGGCTGCGCCAGGACCTGGCGATCGACGCCCCCCTGCCGCCCTTGCACCGCCTGCAGGACCGCTATTCGCTACGCTGCGCGCCCCATGTCCTGGGGGTGCTGGCCGACAGCCTGGACTGGTTGCGCGGTTTCATCGAGACCGAGCTCAACAGCGCCAACGACAACCCGATCATCGACGGTGATGCCGAGCGCGTGCTGCACGGTGGGCATTTCTACGGCGGGCACATCGCCTTTGCCATGGACAGCCTGAAAACCCTCGTCGCCAACGTGGCCGACCTGCTCGACCGACAGCTCGCGCTGGCGGTGGATGTGCGTTACAACCACGGCCTGCCGAGCAACCTGTCGGGCGCACCGGCCGAGCGCGCCATGATCAACCATGGGTTCAAGGCTGTGCAGATCGGGGCCAGCGCCTGGACCGCCGAAGCGCTCAAGCAGACCATGCCCGCCAGCGTGTTTTCGCGCTCAACCGAATGCCACAACCAGGACAAGGTGAGCATGGGCACCATCGCCGCCCGCGATGCCCTGCGGGTCCTGGAGCTGACCGAGCAAGTCGCCGCCGCGGCACTGCTGGCCGCCAATCAGGGCGTTTGGTTGCGCAGCCAGCAGGCTCAGGCACACGCGTTGCCCCCTGCGCTGGCGCAGATGCACGAGGCGTTGCTGCAGGAGTTCGCGCCGGTCATCGAAGACCGCGCACTTGAAGGCGACCTGCGCCACTGCCTGGTGCGCATCGGTCAACGTCACTGGAGGCTGCATGCGTAACCCTGGCGTTTTCCACGTCGACACCGAGGTCATCGTGCCGTTTTTCGATGTCGACAGCATGCATGTGGTCTGGCATGGCCATTATGTGAAGTACCTGGAAGTGGCACGATGCGCCCTGCTCGACCGCCTGGCGCACAACTATGTGCAGATGCAGGCCAGCGGCTATGCATGGCCGGTGATCGACCTGCAGCTGCGCTACATGCGCGGCGCGACGTTCGGCCAGCGCCTGAATGTGAGGGCCAGCCTGGTGGAATGGGAAAACCGCCTGAAGCTGCATTACCTGATCAGCGATGCCGGGACCGGGGAGCGCATGACCCGTGCCAGTACGGTTCAGGTGGCCGTGCACATCGACAGTGGCGAGATGCAGCTGGCCTCGCCGCAGGCCATGCTCGATGCCGTGCAGCAGGTGTTGCCATGACCCCTGCGCTAAAACGGCTGGCCCGCGTGCTGGCAACGCTGGCGGTGCTGATCGTCAGCCCCTTGAGCGCAGCCTTCGACCTGGACGACCTGCAACGCCAGCTCAGCGCACCTGCGGTGGTCAAGGGCCCATTCATTCAGGAAAAACACCTGCGTGCCCTGCCTCAGCCCTTGCTGAGCGAGGGTGAGTTCGTGCTTGCCCGTGATCATGGCCTGCTCTGGATGCTGCATACCCCCCTGCGTCAGGACTACCGGATCGACGCCCAGGGCATTGCCCGGCGCGACCCGAGCGGCTGGCAAGTGTTGCCAAGCCGCAGCGCCGGTGCGCAGCAAAACCAGCTGTTCTTTGCCGTGCTGCAAGGTGACAGCACCGGGCTGCAGCGTGATTTCGAACTGGCGTTGAGCGGCGATGCAACCCAGTGGCAGCTGCGTCTGAAGCCACGCTCGTTGCTGCTCAAGCAAATCTTCAGCCGCATCGACATCAGCGGTGGGCGTTTCGTGCAGCGCATCGAGCTGAGCGAGACCCAAGGCGACAGCACGGTATTGCGCCTGCCTGAAAGCACCGGTGCGGCCGAGCTGAGCGACATGGAGCGCAGTGACTTTGCCGATTGAACGCCAGTTGCCGCGCCTGTTCGCCTGCCTGCTGCTGATCATGCTGGCCGTGGCCGGCTGGCAATGGCACCGTGGCGCGCCCTTGTCTGCCGACTTGATGGCGCTGGTGCCCGGCGCGACCCAAGATCCTCTGGTGCAACAGGCCGAGCAGCGGATGCAGGAACCGCTCAACCGCGAGTTGCTGCTTCTGGTCGGCCACGCTCAGCGTCAACAGGCAGTGGCGCTGGCACAACGGTTGGCGGATCAGTGGCAGGTCAGTGGCCTGTTCGAAAAGGTGCAGTGGAGCCTGGACACCGACCTGCAGGCGGTGCGAGACCAGTTGCTCAAAGGCCGCCTGGCCATGCTGCCGGCCTCTGACCGGCAACAATTGCAGCAGCAGCCGGACGCCTTCGTGGCGCAGCGCGTCCAGAGCCTGGTCGACCCCTTTGCAGGGTTCAGCCTGGTGCCGGGCCAGGACGACTGGTTAGGGCTGACCGGGCGCATCCAGAATGCCCAGCCCAAGCCCGCGAACGTGGAACTGGACACCGCCAGCGGTGCCTTGATTGCCCAGGCCGAAGGGTATTACTGGGTGCTGGTGCGCGCGCGCACCCTGGGCAATGCCTTCGACATGCATCTGCCCCTACAGGTGGCGGATTTGCTGGCCCAGGGGCGTGTGCAGGCGAGCGCCGTCGATGCGCGGTTACTGGCCGCCAGCGGCCTGCTGCACGCCGCCGCCGGCCAGCAGCAAGCCAGCCGGGAGATCACCTGGGTAGGCGGCGGGGCAACGCTGGGTATCTTGCTGTTGCTATTGCTGGCCCTGCGCAACGTGCGCGCGCTGCTGGCGTTCGTGCCCGTGCTGGTCGGCATGCTGTTTGGCTCAGTGGTGTGCGTGGCAGTGTTCGGCCAGATGCACGTCATGACCCTGGTCCTGGGCTCCAGCCTGATCGGCGTCGCGATAGACTATCCGCTGCATTATTTGACCAAGAGCTGGAGCCTCAAGCCCTGGCAAAGCTGGACGGCCGTGCGCCTGACCCTGCCAGGCATGAGCCTGAGCCTGGCCACCAGTTGCATCGGCTATCTGGCATTGGCCTTCACCCCATTCCCGGCGCTGACCCAGATTGCCGTTTTCTCCGCCGCTGGTCTGATGGGCGCCTACCTTGGTGCGGTGTGCCTGGTTCCGGCCCTACTGACCAAGGCTCAACTGCAACCCGCGGATTGGCCGATGCGTATCGCCCAGGCGCTCACCCGCTGGCGTGAGGCATTGCTGCGCAAAGTGCCGAGCGCAGCGTTGCTGGCCCTGCTACTGCTGTTCTGCGCCAGCGGCCTCTGGCACCTGCAGACCCACAACGATATCCGCCAATGGGTGGGCACCCCGCCGCAGCTGTTGCAGCAAGCCCAGGCAGTAGCACGTATCACCGGTTACCAGCCCACCAGCCAGTTCTACCTGGTGCGGGCTGCCGACCAGCAGCAATTGCTCGAACGCACCCAGCAGCTGGGGGCCAAGCTGGACGAGTTGGTGGCGCTGGACAAGCTCAAGGGCTACATGAGCCTCGGCCAACTGATCGCTACCCCTGCCGAGCAAGCACAGGTGCGCGAGGCCTTGGCTGCGCTACCTGAGCATTGGCAGCCGCTACTGGCGCTCGGCGTTCCCCAAGCGGCCCTAGACGCTGAAGTCGCGCAACTGCGCGCACTGCCACTGCAGCGCATCGACGACGTGCTGGCAGGCCCATTGGGCGAGGCATGGCGACCCTTGTGGCTGGGCAGCGCAGGTGACGGCGTTGCTGCCATCGTCAGCCTGCAAGGCTTGTCTGACGCCGCCCTGTTGCGGTTGCAGACGCAGGACCTGCCCGGTGTACAGCTGGTTGATCGTCTCGGCGAGCTGAACCAGTTGTTCGCCGCCACCCAGGTCAGCGCAGCGGAGCTCAAACTGCTTTCGTGCGCGTTGATCTTGATGCTGCTGGCCGTACCTTTCGGGTTGCGGGGATCTTTGCGCATCGTGGCCCTGCCGCTGCTGGCTGCGCTGTGCAGCCTGGCGAGCCTCGGCTGGCTGGGCGAGCCGTTGACACTGTTCAGCCTGTTCGGGCTACTGCTGGTGACAGCCATCAGCGTCGACTACGCCATCCTCATGCATGAGCGCATAGGCGGCGCCGCGGTGAGCCTGCTCGGAACCTTGCTGGCTGCGTTGACCACATGGCTGTCGTTCGGCCTGCTGGCACTGTCCAGCACGCCGGCCGTCAGCAACTTTGGCGTGGCGGTGAGCCTGGGGCTGGTGTTCAGCTTCCTGCTGGCGCCTTGGGCAGCGCCCCGCGAGGGAGCACACGACCGCTCATGATGATCGTTATCTTCTGGGCGCTGGCGCTGGCGCTCTTCACCCTGGCCAGCAGGCTGGGCAAGCGCCTCGGGTTGATCCCGATCGTCAGCCATCTGTTGCTGGCAGCGCTGGTGCTCCCTGCCTTGATGGGCCTGTGGGTGACGCCGCATTGGCGCTTGGAGGGCACTGCGCTGATCGCACCGGCATGGGTAAAAACGCTCTACGGCGGTAGTTTCGCCCTGTTGCTCGGCCACATTCTGATCGACGTGCTGGCGCTGCGCCCGGACCGCCAGGCGCTGAAACTTGCCGTACCCAGTTTCCTGCTGCCGTTCGCCTGCGGTATCGCCTGTGCCTTCTGGGTGATAGGGCTGAGCGGTGTCGGTGCGCTAGCACTGGGGCTGGTGTTCGCGATCACCGCCATACCGGTGCTCTACCTGTATCTCCAGGCAATCGGTTATCCCCCGGCGGCCAGCCGGCGGTTGTTGCAGGCTGCCATCCTGATCGACCTGGCATGCTGGCTGTTGCTAGGGGTAGGCCAGGGCAGCCTAGACCCCGGCACACTGGCCTTGCCGCTATTGGCGGCACTGCTGCCGTGGCCATTGCACGCACTGGGCTTGCGTGCGCCTTCGCTGTATGGCGCGTTGTTCCTAGTGCTGTTGTTCATTGCCGAACACTACAAGCTCAACGCACTGGTGCTGGGGGTTGGCTATCTGGCGTGCCTGGCCTGGCTCAAGGTCGCGGCGGCATTGCCGCTACCAGAGCGGTACAACCGCCGCGTGCAGCAGGGTTTGGCGGTACCCATGATCCTGACTTACGGCGTGGTGCAGATCGATGCCCATCAAGCCTTGGGGCAGTTGGACGCGTGGCAGCTAGTTGCCCTGCTGGTGCTTCCGATCGTCAGCAAGTTGCTGGGCAACTGGCTGGGCCTGTGCTGGGCTGCTCCGTCGCCCGGCGCTGCCGGCAAATGGCGCGAGAGCCTGCTGCTGAACATTCGCGGCCTCAGTGAAATCGTTTTCCTCAACCTGCTGCTTTCCCAGCAGTTGATCACCCCAGCGGTGTACTTCGCGCTCATGCTGATGAGCCTGGTCGCCACCCTGATGCCGGCGCTGGCTGGCCTTCATCGCCTTCCACTCAACACAGAACCCATGGCAAGGAGCCCGCATGCCAAACCTTGAAACCCAACAACGCGAGGTCCTGGTCATCGGCGCCGGGCCTTCCGGCGCCATCGCGGCGGCCTTGCTCAAGCGCAGCGGGCACGACGTACTGGTGATCGAGCGTCAGCGTTTCCCGCGTTTTTCCATCGGCGAAAGCCTGCTGGCGCACTGCCTGGACTTCGTCGAAGAGGCGGGCATGCTGGACGCCGTGCGGGCGGCAGGTTTCCAGTACAAGAATGGCGCTGCATTCGCCTGGGGCGACGAATACACCGCCTTCGACTTCGGGCAGACCTTCACGCCAGGCAAGACCAGCACCTTCCAGGTGCAGCGTGCCCGCTTCGACCAGATACTGGCCGACCAGGCCCAGGCTCAGGGCGTGGAAATCCGCTACGAGCATGAAGTTGTCAGCGCCGACATGGGCGGGCCCCAGCCGCAGGTAGTGGTGCGCCGGCCCGATGGCAGCGAGTACCTGCTCCAGGCCCAGTTCGTCCTGGATGCCAGCGGCTACGGCCGCGTGCTGCCGCGCCTGCTGGACCTTGAAGCCCCGTCCGCTTTCCCAGTGCGCAAAGCGGTCTTCACGCACATCGAAGACCGCATCGACCACCCCGGCTTCGATCGCGACAAGATCCTCATCACCACCCACCCCGAGCACCGTGACGTCTGGTTCTGGACCATTCCCTTCAGTGATGGTCGCACCTCGTTGGGGGTAGTGGCTGCCGCTGAGCGCTTTGCCGCTGCCCCTGACGACCTCGATGCGTGCCTGAAGCACTTCGTGGCGCAAGCGCCTGGCCTGGCCAAGGTGCTGGCCAATGCAGTCTGGGACACCCCGGCTCGCACCATCGGCGGCTATTCGGCCAACGTGAAGGCGCTGCATGGGCCGGGCTACGCCCTGCTGGGCAATGCAGCGGAATTCCTTGACCCGGTGTTCTCCTCCGGTGTCACCATCGCCATGCGCTCTGCCAGCATGGCTGCCGGCCTGCTGCACCGCCAACTGCAAGGGGAGGCAGTGGACTGGCAGAGCGCGTTTGCCGAGCCGCTGCAGCGTGGCGTCGATACCTTCCGTGTGTACGTGGAAGGCTGGTACGACGGCAGTTTCCAGGATGTGATCTATCACCCCGGCAGCTCATCGGAGATTCGCGCCATGATCAGCTCCATACTGGCCGGGTATGCCTGGGATACACGTAACCCGTTCGTCGCCGAGCCGCGGCGCCGGCTGCGTACTCTGGCCGAACTGTGCGCAAGGGACACCCCATGACCCAGCGCCCGTTCCTGAGCGAGACTTACGTGGAAGAAACCCGCATCGGGTTTCGCTTCCTGAGCAGCCACACCTGGCAGCATCACGTGCTGCGGGTGGCAATCGATGACCTCGCCCGGCTCTTCGCAGGCGCCCTTCCCCAGGCGCCGGTTCTGCTCGATGCCGGCTGCGGGCAGGGCAAGTCGTTCAAGCACCTGCAGCGGGTATTCGCTCCCTCCAGGCTGCTGGGCACCGACGCCGATCCGCACAGCCTCGACCTCAGCGCAGCCGAGGCCAAGCGCCTCGGCATCGAGGTGGAGTTGTCAGGCGGTGACTGCGCCAACCTGCCCTACCCCGATGCCAGCATCGATGTACTGTTCTGCCACCAGACCTTCCATCACCTGGTCGAGCAGGAAAAGGCCCTGGCCGAGTTCTACCGCGTACTTAAACCGGGCGGCTACCTGCTGTTCGCCGAATCCACGCAAGCCTATATCGATACCTGGGTCATTCGCTGGTTCTTCCGTCACCCCATGCACGTGCAGAAAAGCGCCGAGGGCTATCTGCACATGCTGCGCGTGCAGGGGTTCGCGTTCGGGCCCGACAACGTGTCCTATCCCTACCTGTGGTGGAGCCGGGCCAAGGACTTCGGCCTGCTGGAGCGCCTGGGCCTGCGCAAGCCTCCACCGGTCGGCGAACGCGATGAAACGCTGGTCAATGTAGTGGCTCGCAAGCCCCTGGAGCACGCATGAAACCCTGGATGGCGGTTGCCCTTTGCCTGATGCTCGGTGCCTGCGCCGCCAGGGCACCACTGCCCGCATCCCTTCCGGCGCTTGCCCTGCCGCAGCAACTGCATGTTGAGCGCGCCCAGGCCGGGCAGCGCCAGGACTGGCTGCTGGTGATCCAGGACGAGGGCGGCCGTCTGCGCTGGTCGCTGCTCGACCTGCTGGGTATTCCCCAGGCGCGACAAGTGCTGGACGGCCAGCAATGGCAGGCCGACGGCTTGCTGCCACCTAACCCGGCGGCCCGCGAGTTGTTCGCCGCCGTGCTGTTCGCCCTCACGCCACAGGACCAGCTGGTCCGGTTGTATCCCCAGGCCCGGGAGCAGCAGGGGCAGCGTTGGCTGGGCGCGCGCTGGCGGGTAACCTACCGCACGGCCCACGCGTTTGACTTGCACCTGGACCAAGGCCTGCGCTATGTAATCGACTCCCTGCCCCGTGAGCACACACCATGACCGCCTACCTCAATGCCCTGGGCCTGATCTGCGCCCTGGGCCATGGCCAGGCCGACGTCGCCGCACGCCTGTTTGCCGGCGACGGTTCAGGGATGCGGCCCGCCGCAGGCTGGATTCCCGAGCGCCAGCCGCCGGTGGGCGCGGTGACGCAGCCGCTGCCAGCCGTCCCCTTGCCGGAGCAGCACAGCCGCAACAACCAGCTGTTGTACGCCGCCGCGCTGCAGATCGAGCCCGCCCTGCGCCAGGCGATCACGCAATACGGTGCCCACCGTGTTGGAGTGGTCTTGGGCACCAGCACGTCGGGCATCGCCGAAGGCAGTACCGCCATCGGCCACTTCCTGGCGGGCGGCCACTTCCCGGCCGATTATCACTATGACCAGCAAGTGTTGAGCGCGCCGGCGGACTTTCTCGCCGACTGGCTGCAACTGGGCGGGCCGGCCTATGTGATTTCAACCGCGTGCACCTCCAGCGGTCGCGCGCTGCTGAGCGCTCGGCGTCTGCTGGACCTGGGCGTATGCGATGCGGTGTTGTGCGGCGGGGTGGACAGCCTCTGTCACCTCACGCTCAACGGGTTCAGCGCCCTGGAAGCGATCAGCGAGCGCCGCTGCAATCCGTTCTCGGCCAACCGCGACGGCATCAACATCGGCGAGGCTGCCGCCTTGTTCTTGATGACCCGCGCGCCCGAAGCGCAAGGCGAGCGCATCGCCTTGCTCGGCGCAGGCGCCAGTTCCGACGCCCACCACATCTCCGCGCCCGACCCAACTGGCGCCGGTGCCTTGCAGTGCATGGGCAAAGCGCTGGACAATGCCGGGCTTGAGCCCGCGCACATCCATTACCTGAACCTGCACGGCACCGCCACGCCCCATAACGACGCCATGGAAAGCCTGGCCGTCGATACCCTGTTCGGCGCCGGCCTGCCGTGCTCATCCAGCAAGCCGATGACGGGCCATACCCTGGGCGCTGCCGGTGCGCTCGAGGCGGCGTTCTGCTGGCTGAGCCTGAGCAGGCACAACCCGTTGGGCTTGCTGCCGCCGCACCTGTGGGACGGCCAGCCTGACCCTGCCCTGCCTGAACTGACCCTGGTCGACGGCAGCCAGCGCCTGGCAACCCATGGCCCACGCCGACTGATGAGCAACTCGTTCGCCTTCGGCGGCAACAACGTCAGCCTGATTCTTGGAGACATCGCATGATCACCTGGCCCCTGGCCGAGCTGCTGCCCCATGCTGGCGACATGATCCTGATCGATCACATCGAGCACTGTGACGAGGAGCAGATCAGCACCCGCACCACCGTACGGCCCGGCGCACTGTTCAATCGCGCCGATGGCAGCCTGCCGGCCTGGTTCGGCATCGAGCTGATGGCCCAGAGCGTCGCCGCCTACGCCGGTTGCCGGGCGCGACGCAATGGCCAGGCCGTCGAGCTGGGTTTTTTGCTCGGTGCCCGCAAGTACACGTGCGATGTCGAGTCTTTCCCGGCCGGCGCCCAATTGCATGTCCATGCCCAACGCTCGCTCGAAGACGAGAACGGCATGGGCGTTTTCGAATGTCACCTGCGCGGCCCCGGCATCCACGCCACCGCCCGCCTGAATGTGTACCGCCCGCCTCAAGCGGCCAGCTACCTGGCCGAAGCGGGCCCTGAGGAGCCCCTATCATGACTGATACCATCCTGGTGACCGGTTCGAGCCGTGGAATCGGCCGTGCCATCGCCCTGCGCCTGGCACGTTCGGGTTACGACCTGGTACTGCATTGCCGCAGCGGCCGGGCCGAAGCCGACGTGGTGGCCGATCAAGTGCGTGCTCTGGGGCAGCAGGCGCGCGTATTGCAGTTCGACATCGGCGAACGCGCCGCCTGCCGCGTGGCGCTCGAAGCCGACGTGGAGGCGCACGGTGCCTACTACGGCGTGGTGTGCAATGCCGGCCTGACCCGCGATGGCGCTTTCCCCGCGCTGACCGACGAGGATTGGGACCAGGTGCTGCGGACCAACCTGGACGGTTTCTACAATGTGCTGCAGCCACTGACCATGCCCATGATCCGCCGCCGCGCGCCGGGCCGCATCGTCTGCATCACCTCGGTTTCAGGGCTCATCGGCAACCGCGGGCAGGTCAATTACAGCGCTTCGAAGGCGGGCCTGATCGGGGCGGCCAAGGCCCTGGCAATCGAACTGGGCAAGCGGCGCATCACCGTCAACTGCGTAGCGCCCGGGCTGATCGACACGGCCATGCTCGACGAACATGTGCCGGTGGAAGAACTGATGAAGATGATCCCTGCCGGGCGCATGGGCACCGCTGAAGAGGTAGCAGGCGCCGTCAACTTCCTCATGTCGCCGGAGGCCAGCTACATCACCCGCCAAGTGCTGGCGGTCAACGGGGGGCTGTGCTGATGCGCCGCGTGGTCGTCACCGGCATGGCCGGCATCACCTCGCTGGGCAACGACTGGGCAACCATTGCCGGTCATTTCGCCAGCCAACGCAGTGGTATCCGCCGCATGGACGAGTGGGACCGCTTCGAGGAAATGAACACGCGCCTGGCCGGGCCCATCGATGATTTCAAGGTCCCGGCGCACTGGACGCGCAAGCAGCTTCGCAGCATGGGCCGGGTGTCGCGCCTGGCCGTTGGCGCTGCCGAACAGGCCCTCGCCGATGCAGGCTTGCTCGGCGACCCGAGCATTCGCGATGGCCGCATGGGCGTTGCCTGCGGTTCATCCACCGGCAGTACCGACGAGATCAAGGCGTTCGGCAACATGCTGCTCAACTCGGTGGCCGACGGGCTCAACGCCAATTCCTATGTGCGCATGATGCCGCACACGACCGCCGCCAACATCAGCATTTTCTTCGGCCTGACCGGGCGCCTGATCCCCACATCCAGTGCCTGCACCAGCGGCAGCCAGGGCATTGGTTATGCCTATGAAGCCATCAAGTACGGGCGCTTGCCGATGATGCTGGCCGGCGGTGCCGAAGAACTGTGCCCGACCGAGGCCATGGTCTTCGACGCGCTCTATGCCACCAGCCTCAAGAACGACACGCCGCACCTCAGCCCGCGCCCCTACGACTGCGGCAGGGATGGCCTGGTGATCGGCGAAGGCGCCGGCATGCTGGTGCTCGAAGAGCTTGAGCATGCACGGGCGCGAGGCGCGAAGATTCATGCCGAAATCATCGGTTTCGGCAGCAACGCCGACGGCCAGCACACCACCCGACCCGAACAGTCGACCATGCGCCGGGCCATGGAACTGGCGCTCGAAGATGCAGGCCTGGCACCGGAGGCGATTGGCTATGTGAACGGCCATGGCACCGCGACCGAGCAAGGCGACATCGCCGAAACCCTGGCCACCAGCAGCCTGTTCGGCCCACGCATGCCCCTCAGTTCGCAGAAGAGCTTCCTGGGCCATACCCTGGGGGCGTGCGGTGCGCTGGAGTCCTGGTTCAGCATCGAAATGATGAACAGCGACCGCTATGTGCACACGCTGAACCTGGACGCGGTAGACCCTCGCTGCGGCGAACTGGATTACCTGCGTGGTGAGTTCCGCCACATGAGCCACGGGTTCGTGATGAACAACAATTTTGCCTTCGGCGGGGTCAACACGTCGCTGATCTTCCGCCGCTGGCCCTGACCCTCGATAGGAGCGCAAGGAATGTCCTCACTGCTACGCGCCGCTGCACTAGGGCTGGTACTGGCCGGCCTTGCCGGTTGTACCTCCAAGCCGGTGCTCAACCCCTCGGAACAACTGGCTGCTGCCACCCCTTACACCCAGCAGCAGGTCCAGCAGGCGATCCTCAAGGCCATCGTCGAGCGTGGCTGGACGGCCCGTTCGGTGGGCGCCTCGGTCATTCAGGCCGACATCACCGTGCGCAATACCTTCTACGCCGCCGTGGATATTCACTACAGCGCCAGCCAGTTCCGCATCGATTACCGCGATAGCCGCGAACTGGGCTATGACGACGGCAAGATCCACCGCAACTACAACCGCTGGGTCTACAACCTGGACCGCAGCATCGTGCGCCAGCTCAACGCACTGTCCGCCGATCAGCTTCTGCAACGCAGCAACGCCTCATCCAACCACTGACCAAGGAAGACCCCGATGCGCTTGAAAACCTTGACCGCCGCCACCGCCCTGCTGCTCGCTGCCCTACCCGGCCTGAGCCAGGCTCGCGACACGGCGCTGTACCTGCCGTTCGAAAAGGTGGTGCAGCAGATGCTCGCCGAAAAGAAGCTCGATGGCTCGGTCAAATTCTACCTGGCCGGCGTAAAGCCGCGCGGCAAGGTCACCGTGATCAGCCCCAACTCGGTCACCAACAAGAAAACCAACGCCTTCAACAAGAGTGACGAGGCTGCCTGTGAGTGGGCCCTGCAATCCGCGTTGCTGACCTTGCAGGACGCTGCTCGCAAGGCCAACGCCAATGCCGTGACGAACATCGCCAGCTACTACAAGCGCAACGAGCGCAAGGACGCTTCCACCTACGAATGCCACGCCGGTGCAGTGATTGCCGGTGTTGCGCTCAAGGGTGACCTGGCCCGCGTCAACTGATGACCTGCCCCGCTCACCGGGCAGGTTTCATCCCTGAACCTGCCCGGTGAGCAGCTCGGCAAACGCCTCGGCCATCGCCGACCTGCGGCACTGGCGCTGTACCAGCCAGACCGCCGAGGTGGCCTGCTCGTCCAGCAAGGTGCGGTACACCACGCCCTCGATGCGCATGCGCTGATAGGACGCCGGCAGCACCGACACCCCAAGCCCCGCCGACACCAGGCCGATGATGGTCATGGCCTCCCCTGCTTCCTGCGCGAAATGGGGACTGAAACCCGCCTGGCGCGCCAGATCCAGTAACTGCGCGTACAAACCACTGCCGTAGCTGCGTGGAAAGAAAACGAAAGGCTCGTGGGCCAGCGCTGCCAGGTGCACACCCTGCTCGGCGCCGTTGGCCAGCGCATGGGAGGCGTTGATCACTGCCACCAAGGGCTCACGAAACAGTTCGGTCGCAACCAGGCCGTCGGCCAGCGGCATGGGTCGCATCAGCCCCACTTCGATGGACTCGTCGAATACGCCCTGCGCCACTTCGCGGCTGCTCATCTCCATGAGGTTCAGGTGCACGGCAGGGAAGCGCTGCCGGAACGCATGAATCGCCTTGGGAATTTTCGATGTGAACGGGGCCGAGGATGTGAAGCCGATCTTCATTTCACCCAGTTCGCCCAACTGTGCGCGGCGGGCGACATCGGCGGCCTTTTCGACCTGCGCCAACACCTGACGGGCCTCTTCCAGAAACAGTCGCCCGGCCTCGCTGAGCTCGACACGGCGGTTGGTCCGCTCGAACAGCCGCGCACCGAGTTCCTGCTCGAGCGCAAGGATCTGTTGGCTAAGTGGCGGCTGCGAGATGCCCAGTTGCTGGGCTGCCCGGCCGAAGTGCAGCTCTTCGGCAACCGCGACGAAATAGCGTAAGTGGCGCAGCTCCATCACCTACCTCATAGGTCGTGAAACGTCTTAATTAGGTCGAACAATATATTGGACCTAATTATTAGCCAGCTATATGATTTTTTCACTGCCTCTGAGGTACTTGCCCGTGAAAACCGCTGTAGCCCTCGTATCGACCAAACCCGAACCCGAGCCTGTGACCTCGCACGACGCCTGGATCGAAAAGGGCAGCCCGGCGTTCATGAGAACGGTACTGGCGCTGTTCAGCGGCGGCTTCGCCACCTTTGCCCTGCTCTACTGCGTACAACCGATGATGCCCTTGCTGTCGAAGGAATTCGGCATCAACGCTGCACAGAGCAGCCTGGTGCTTTCGGTCTCGACTGGCATGCTGGCGCTTGGGCTGCTGGTCACGGGCCCGATCTCTGACCGCATCGGCCGCAAGCCAGTGATGGTGGCGGCCCTGGGCTGCGCGGCCTTGTCCACGATAGCCAGCGCGCTGATGCCGACCTGGGAGCTGGTCCTGGCAACTCGGGCCTTGGTCGGGTTGTCGTTGAGCGGGCTGGCGGCCGTGGCCATGACCTACCTCAGTGAAGAGATCCACCCACAGCACATTGGCCTGGCCATGGGCCTGTACATCGGCGGCAATGCCATCGGCGGCATGTGCGGGCGCCTGATCACGGGCGTGCTGATCGATTTCGTCAGCTGGCACGCGGCATTGCTCACCTTGGGAAGCCTGGCACTGCTGGCGGCCATTGTGTTCTGGAAGGCATTGCCCGAGTCGCGCAACTTCCAGCCTCAGACCCTGAACCCACGCACGCTGGTCAACGGGTTCCTCATGCACTTCAAGGACGCCGGCCTGCCCTGGCTGTTTCTCGAAGCCTTCCTGCTCATGGGCGCCTTCGTCACGCTCTTCAACTACATCGGCTACCGCTTGCTGGCCGAGCCTTATCACATGAATCAAGCTCTGGTGGGTTTGCTGTCGGTCGTCTACCTGTCTGGCATCTACAGTTCGGCCCAGGTGGGCGCTCTGGCTGACAGGCTGGGGCGACGCAAGGTGTTCTGGGCCAGCATCGTGGTCATGGGCGGCGGCCTGCTGATGACCCTGGCCACCCCGCTGGCGCTGGTGATCATTGGCATGCTGGTGTTCACCTTCGGCTTCTTCGGTGCGCATTCGGTGGCCAGCAGCTGGATTGGCCGTCGGGCGCTGAAGGCCAAAGGGCAGGCTTCATCGCTATACCTGTTCAGCTACTACGCAGGGTCCAGCGTGGCCGGCACGGCCGGTGGGGTGTTCTGGCACCAATGGGGCTGGAATGGGATCGGCCTGTTCATTGGCAGCCTGCTGACCGTGGCGTTGCTGGTGGCCTTGCACTTGAGCAAGCTACAACCCAAGGCTGCCTGACCGGCGGTCGCTCAGGGAAGCATTCGACTTATTACACGCCGCCCAGCAAATTCATGCATGACGACTGCCCCCACGTGCAACGCAACGACCAAAGCCAAGGCGGCGTTCGATGCGATATGCAGCGTAAACCAGGCGCTTAGCCAAAACGGATCAGTGAGCAAGGGCACGATTGCAAACCAGCCAAATACGTCAATTGCTCGGTCCATCATCAGCACGCCTGAAGTCAGCACCAAAGCGGTCAGCCAGTAGATGCCTTCGTGAACGACATGCGCTATGCGCCGTAAAAAGGGGTTCTCGTTTGACACACAAGGCCTTGGCTTCATATAACGCATCAACCAACGCAGCAGAAAGACCGGAATGAACAGCGTAGTCAGCCCTACATTCACGAACCCGACCCACTGAGCTGTGGCGGGCTCCCCAG
>NZ_JBJJMO010000027.1:0-52635 GCF_046231935.1 Pseudomonas sp. KCJK9111
ATCAAGATCAAGATCAAGATCAAGATCAAGATCAAGATCAAGATCAAGATCAAGATCAAGATCAAGATCAAGATCGAGTATGAGTTTTTTGCTGGCTGTTGTTTGCCATTTAGTTGATTGCTTTAGGCGGACGCCAGTCATGAATGGAGTTGTGACTCGAATCATGACTCTCGTCCATGTACATATCCGGTGTAGGAGCGGCCTAGTGCCGCGATGGGCCGCGCAGCGGCCCCAGTATTTAAATCACAACAAACAAACTCGGGCCACAGCGCGCCCCATCGCGGCCGGTCCGGCGCCCCGGCGAGGCCGCGCCTACAGGAAATGGTAGGTAGTTTAAAGTTTTTTGAATGCAGCTACACCACTATGAAAGAGACTGATCTATAAAGTGCAACGAGATACCCAATTTCCGTTCTCGCCAATACGTGACCCACCTGAAAAACGTCCCTCCATCAATCCGCTAGCACCCAGATCCAACACAGGACCGCTGCTCCCCCGTATCGATGCTGACCACCACCGACATACCCGGCCGCAGCCGCGCAGCTTCTGGCTGCCCCGCATCCACCGTGATACGCACCGGTATCCGCTGGGCGATCTTGACGAAGTTGCCGGTCGCGTTGTCCGCCTGAAGCAACGCAAACTCCGAACCCGTAGCAGGGGAGATCTGTTCGATGTGCCCGTACAGCTTCAAGTGGTTCAAGGCATCCACCGTGAAACTGGCCGGCTGACCGATGCGCACGTCGGCCATCTGCGTTTCTTTCATGTTGGCGATGATCCATAAGGTATCGGGCACCAGCGCCATCAGCTGGGCACCTGAGTTGACATAGGCGCCCAGGCGCGTGCCGATCTGCCCCAGCTGCCCGTCCCTGGGGGCAGTGACGCGGGTGTTGTCCAAGTCGATACGGGCCAGGGCCACGGCTGCCTTGGCGTTCTCGACCGCAGCCAGCAGCGCCGCGCGGTTGACGATCACCGACTCACGATCCTGCCGAGCGATCTCAAGCGCGGCCTTGGCCTGCGCAAGGCTCGCCGCCGCTGCCGCTTCGCTGGCGCGGGTAACATCCAGTTCGCGTCGTGACACTGACCCATCGCTGACCAGCGCCTGGTTACGCGACAGATCGGCCTTGGCTTTGGTCAACTGCGCGGCGGCGTCATTGATGGCAGCCTGGCGCTGGGCGATGGTCGCTTCGGCGCTCTTGCGCTGCTGGGCATTGTTGGCCAGCGCCGCCTCTTGTTGCTGCTGCTGGGCGATGGCCTGGGCCAGGCGCTGGGTGTAGATGCGGTCATCGAGCTTGACCAGCAACTGGCCTGCCTTGACGTGCTGGAAGTCCTGCACGGGCACCTCGACGATGTAACCACTCAATTGCGGACCGATGATCGTGACCTGCCCGCGAACCATGGCGTTTTCGGTACTTTCGATGGCGCTGCTGAAAGGTGGCAGCCGCCACGCATACAGCACCACCAGCACGCCGACCAGAGCGACACAGCCGAATGTGATGGCAGACAGTATGCGCACCTTGCGGGTGCGTCCAGGTGAGGTCGGCTCGCTGGGTGGCGGTGTGCCTTCCGGCGCTTCGGCGATGGCGGTCGTGGTGGTGGTGCGGGATTCTTCGGTCATCGTGTCGGTGCGCCAAGGGATGGGTCGGTCAGGCGGGCCTGACGTTTGCTGTACCAGAGCCAGGTGCCGCGTATGCAGATCCAGATCATGGTGAGAATAGCGATAGTGCCAATGAGCATGAAGACATCGTTGTAGGCCAGCACATTGGCTTCTCGGGTGGCCGCGCTGGCCAGTTGGCGCATGCCCACTTCAGTACGCAGGGCGGGGTCGGCGATCAGGCGCCCGACGCTTGCACCACCACTTTGAACCCGGGCGGTGACCAGCGGTTCCACGCTGCCCAAGTGGTCCATGAGGTGACTTGAGTGAAATTTTTCCCGCCAGATCTGGAACGTGCCCAGCAGCGCTGCGCCGATCAGGCCACCGAGGTTGTTGCAGATGCCGAACAGCACCGAGAAGCTCACCAGGTTCTGCGGATTGGCCCGCACATGGCCGATGCCCAGGGCCATGGAGGGGCCCAGGAAGAACGTACTGCCGAACGCCAATAGAAACTGGCTCAGGTACATCTGTGCAGGGCGGGTCAGGTTGCTCGACGTGCTGTCCATGAAGGCCCCTACCGCCATGGCCAGCAGGGAGATCAGCAACGGTAGGATCAGGTGGTTGGGGTTGATGGTCAGGGCGCTGGTCGCCAACCCGGCGACCGCACCGAGCAGCATGATCCAGTACAGCGAACGCATCTGTTCGCTGGACATGTTGAGCATCTGCAGAAAGCCGACTGCGCCGGTGGATTGCTCGGAGGTGACCATACGGATGAGGATCACGCACAGCCCCAGGCGGATGATGGCGCCGCTGCCCAGCCACCGCGTCATCAGCAAGGGGTTCTCGCGGTTGTGCTCGATCGCCAGTCCACTGAGGATCAGGACGATCGAGCCTGCCAGCGCCATGCCGATCCATGGCGCATCCAGCCACCAGTCGATGCGACCAAGCGACAAGGCAGCGCAAAGCAGCGCCGTGCCGCTGGCCATCAGGGCGAAGGTGAGAAAATCCAAGGGCTCGAAGGTCTTGAAGCGGTCACCAGGTGGCAGTTTGAGCAGAAGTACGCAGCCCAGGGCTGTCAGCGCCAGCCCCAGTTCGAACAAATAAAGCCCCCGCCATTCGGCGATCAGCAGCAGGTCTTCTGAAAATATCCGTGCCAGCGGCAAGGCCAGCTGGGAAGCACCAAGGCCCAGGACCATGGCCTTGAGCCGCCACTGCGCAGGAAAGGCCTGGATCATGTAGTACAGGCCGAGCGAGGTCAGCGCGGCGCCCACCATGCCGTGGGCGGCCCGCACGGCAATGGCCGAGTTGAGGTCGTTGACCAGCAGGTGGGCGAAGGTCACCAGGGCATAGAGCACCAGGAACACTTCGGTGAAGGCACGCAAGCCAAATTGCTGGCGAAACTTGACCAGCAACAGGTTCATGGACACGTTGGTCATCACATAGGCCGCTGGCAGCCAGGCCATTTCCGCCGTGGTCGCGCCCAGTGCACCTTGCAGAAACACAAGGTTTGCGGTCACCAGCGCGTTGCCCAGCCCGCCGGTGATGGCGACCAGCAAACCGACCAGGCCATAGGCCAGGCGCTTGGCTGGGCTGTGCAGGGGCGTGGACGGCGAACCTGGCAGGGTCGGTTTCTCGTGGGGCAACCACTGGCGGGGTGCGTACTTGTCCATGAACCAGCCTATCTAAGGTGTTGAAAGCGGCCGTTGCTTGGCCGCATGCGCTTGCGTCGATGTCATCCAGCGCTGCTACAAAGCCCGTGCCAGGAAGGGTGCTGTACGGCTGTGCTCAGTCGTGGCTACCTGTTCGGGCGTGCCGCTGGCGACCACCTTGCCGCCGGCATCGCCCGCACCAGGGCCGATGTCGATCACCCAATCGCACTGGGCAACCACGCGCATGTCGTGTTCGACCACCACCACGCTGTGGCCGTTGTCCACCAGGCGGTTGAGCTGCACCAGCAAGCGTTCGACATCTTGTGGATGCAGGCCGTTGGTGGGCTCATCGAGCACATACAAGGTGGCGCCGCGCGCCTGGCGTTGCAGCTCGGTGGCCAGCTTGATCCGCTGCGCTTCGCCCCCTGACAACTCCGTTGCCGGCTGGCCCAGGCGCAGATAGCCCAAGCCTATGTCTTGCAGCACCTGAAGCGAACGCCGCGCCGAGGGTTGATCCTCAAACACGCTCAGCGCCTGTTCCACGGTCAGGTGCAGCACCTCGGCGATATTCATGCCACGCCAGACAACCGCGAGGGTCTCTGGATTGTAGCGGGCCCCGTGGCAGGTCGGGCAAGGCGCGAACACGCTTGGCATGAACAGCAACTCGACACTGACAAACCCTTCGCCTTCGCACGTAGGGCATCGGCCCTTGGGAACGTTGAAGGAGAAACGCCCGGCATCGAAACCCTGGGCCTTGGCCTGTTCGGTACTGGCGAACAATTTGCGCACATGATCGAACAGACCGGTGTAGGTGGCCAAGTTGGAGCGAGGCGTGCGGCCGATCGGTTTCTGGTCTACCTGCACCAGCCGCTTGATATGCTCAAGGCCTGCGCTGACGCGGCCCGTGCTCACCTGCTCTGGCTCATCTTCCAGGTCCGCCTCCTGAGTATCCTGTGAAGCCTCGACGTGGCCCAGGTGTGCGCCCACCAACTCCAGCAGGGCCTGGCTGACCAGGCTCGATTTGCCGGAGCCCGAGATGCCGGTCACCGCCGTGAAGCAGCCCAGCGGGAACGCTGCGCTGAGGTTGTCGAGGTTGTTACGGGTTATGCCTTCCAGGTGTAGCCAGGCCTGGGGCTCGCGTAATGGGCGCGGTGTCTTGTCCTGTACCTGGAACAGATAGCGGGCCGTACACGATTGCTCGACCTGGGCCAGGCCAGCCGGCGGGCCGCTGTAGAGAACCTCACCTCCGTGCTCCCCGGCGGCCGGCCCCACGTCCACCAGCCAGTCCGCACGGCGCATGGTGTCCAAGTCGTGTTCGACCACGTACACCGAATTGCCCGCCTGCTTGAGGCGCTGCAGGGCTTCGAACAAGGCCTCACTGTCAGCGGGGTGCAGGCCGGCGGAAGGCTCGTCAAGCACATAGACCACGCCAAAGAGCTGCGAATTGAGCTGCGTGGCCAGGCGCAGGCGTTGCAGCTCGCCCGAGGACAGGGTAGGGGTACTGCGCTCGAGCGCCAGGTAACCCAGGCCGAGCTCGAGCAGCGTGTCGATGCGCACCAGCAGCTCACTGGCGATGCGTTGCGCGGCCAGGCGTTTTTCAACGGTCAGGTCATCGTCCTGGGTCAGGTACTCGGTTGCCGCCACCTTGCGCAGTACCTCGGCCAGGGCCTGCAGGGGCAGTTGCGACAGCGCTGCGATGTCCAAACCTGCAAAGGTGACACTCAATGCCTCGGGCTTGAGACGTTTGCCCTGGCACGTGGGGCAAGGACTTGGGCGCATGTAGCGGGACACGCGCTTGCGCATCTGCGCGCTTTGCGAGTGCATGAACGTATTCAGCACATAGCGCCGGGCGCCGGTAAACGTGCCTTGGTAGCTGGGCTCTGCCTTGCGCTTGAGGGCAGCGCGTGCCTGGGCGGGCGTGAGGCCCGCGTAGACCGGCACGGTGGGTGTTTCTTCGGTGTAGAGAATCCAGTCACGCTGCTTCTGGGGCAGATCGCGCCAGGGTACATCCACGTCATAGCCCAGGGTGACCAGAATGTCCCGCAGGTTCTGCCCTTGCCAGGCCATGGGCCAGGCAGCCACTGCCCGTTCCCGGATGCTCAGCGAGGGGTCGGGGACCATGGTCGCCTCGGTGACCTCGTAGACCCGGCCGAGCCCATGGCACGCGGGGCAGGCGCCTTGAGGCGTGTTGGCCGAGAAATCCTCGGCATACAGCATCGGCTGGTTGGCAGGGTACTGGCCTGCGCGCGAGTACAGCATGCGGATGGAGCTCGATAACGTGGTGACACTGCCCACCGAAGACCGCGCACTCGGGCTGCCACGCTGTTGCTGCAGCGCCACCGCTGGCGGCAAGCCTTCGATGGCGTCCACGTCGGGCACACCCACTTGATCGATCAGGCGCCGAGCGTAAGGCGCCACCGATTCGAAATAGCGGCGCTGGGCCTCGGCGTACAGTGTTGAGAAAGCCAAGGACGACTTGCCGGAACCCGACACGCCGGTAAACACCACCAATGCGTCGCGCGGTGCATCGACATCGACATTCTTCAGGTTGTGCTCGCGCGCACCCCGTACACGAATGAAACCGCTGAAGGCGGGTGTGTCGCTTGGCATGTGGCTGTCCTTGCTTGGCAGTTGGGTCGGGAAGACATAGCAGGCAATCGATCACGTGTGTGGCCTGCGGTCGAATGGGGATCGCACGCTGTAGGACGCTTCAAGCGGCCAGGAGGTTCTACCGGGCAGCCTGCGAGCTGAGCGGAGCGTGGCCATCGACCTGGACGCACACCTGTCGGTCGCCCACCGTTTTGCAGGGCCAATGATCATTGATGTAAGCATCCGGGGTGAAACACACCCGGTCATCGTTGACCCAGAACATGTGGCCGCTCGATCCGGAGAGACGCAATTGGGCGCACGGCCGATAGTCCTTGATCATGAGCGTTGCCGTGCTCACTGCAATCATCACCGGGGCCGCGATGCACATCGCCATGAGGGTGACCTGGAAGGAGCGGAGCTGGAAACGGTCAAGCCGGGACGCCCGCGGCGGGTCGAACTTGCGGCCGGTAAAAAGGCCAATAATGGCGGCGAGGACCACAATGGGCGTCAACGGAATCACACCGATCATGAAGAGCGCCTTGAACGAAGTCTCGACTACCGGGGCGTTGCGGTACAGGCGGCCAAAGACCGGCAGCACATCCACCCAGATGGCATACATCGCCAGGCTGCACACTGCGACCATGCCCAGTCCCAGCCCCAGGGCTACGCAGCGAAACAAAAGCGGGCTGCGCAGGTGAAGTTCAGCCTGCTGTTTCATCGCTTCCCGCCGGCGCCCTGTCTGTGCCCAATAACGCCCATAGGCGCGCATCTTCGAAGTTATCGATGACCAGGCGCGCACCTGCCTCGATCAAACGTTGTGGCGTCTGGGTGGTGGCAAGGCCGACTGTGAAGATCCCGGCAGCGCTGGCTGCCCGAACGCCCGGCAGCGAGTCTTCGAACGCCAACGCCTGGTCGGCATGGGCCTGCAGCCGCTGCAGGCCGGTCAGGTAGGGAAGCGGGTCGGGTTTGGGCTTGGCCAGTTCATCGGCAATCACCACGTGGTCGAACCTGTCGCTCAACTTCAGGCCTGCGAGCATGTGTTCGGCATTGAGCCGTGGGGCATTGGTTACCACGCACATGCCTACGCCGTGGGTGCTGGCGTGATCGAGCAGACGAATCAGCCCAGGCAGCGGCTCGAGCTTTGGCGACATTTCACGGAAAAGCGCTTCCTTGCGCTCGGCCAGTGCCTGGCACTGCGAGGCACTGGCGCCTTCGAACAACTCGGCGAACAGTTCGCCATTGGCCCGGCCACTGATCTGGGCATCGAACTGGTCCTGGCTCAGTTCGCGGCCATCGTACTCATGCAGTAGCTGGCGAAAAGCCTGTAAATGGAGGGTATCGGTGTCTGTGAGGGTGCCATCGAGGTCGAACAGCAAAGCATTGAGCATCAGGATTTCCCAGTCAGGTACAGGGTGGCCAGACGATGATAACCAATGACGACGACGAAGGGGGCTGGTCAGCGTGCTCCGGAAAGAGTACAAATGTGCTCCATGGACACTCTAACCCCCAAGCGCCGCGCCATTTTCGATTTCATTCGCGAGCGCATCACCGAACAAGGCCAACCGCCTAGCCTGGCCGATATCGCCACGCGCTTTGGTTTTGCCTCACGCAGCGTGGCCCGCAAGCACATCACCGCGCTGTGCCAGGCAGGCTACATCGACGTCACACCCAATCAGGCCCGCAGTATTCGCCTGGCAAGGCCGTTACGCCGGCCTGAAATGCTGGAACTGCCGGTTCTCGGGCAGGTCGCGGCCGGTGCGCCGATCGGGCCGGACCTGGACATTCACGAGCAATTGCTGCTCGACCCCAGCCTGTTTCGCCGCACCCCCGATTACCTGCTCAAGGTGCGTGGGGACTCGATGATAGGTGACGGCATCCTCGACGGTGACCTGGTCGGCATCCGCCAGCAGGGCGATGTGCGTGAAGGGCAGATCGTGGTCGCTCGGCTGGACGGCGAGGTGACCATCAAGCGCCTCCAGCGTCTGGGCGAGGGCTATCGGCTGCTGCCGCGCAACCCGGCTTACGCGCCGATTGACGTAGGGCCGGACCAGGATCTCTTCATCGAAGGCATCTTCTGTGGCCTGGTGCGGCGCGACTGATGGGCGCGGTCGTCGATCTGGACAGGCTGCTCGACCAGCGTCGGGTGTGGCGCGGCCGTCAAGCCCAGGCCCGGCCACTGGGCCTGCAACCGACCGGGCATGCCAGCCTGGACGAACGCCTGCCCGAAGGCGGCTGGCCGGCAGCGGCCCTCAGCGAATTGTTGCTCGCCCGCCCTGGCAGCGGCGAACTGCAACTGCTCTGGCCCACGCTGGCGCGCCTGAGCGGCGAGGGCGGACGCGTGGTGTTGGTATCACCTCCCTTCATCCCTTTTGCACCAGCCTGGCAGGCGGCGGGCATCGACTTGCGCTGGCTGTTCCAGGTCGACGCGGGCACCACAGACACCCTGTGGGCCGCCGAGCAGTGCCTGCGTTCAGGCAGTTGTGCCGCTGTGGTGTGCTGGCCGGAACGCGCCGACGACCGCGCCTTGCGCCGCTTGCAGGTCGCGGCGGAAACCGGGCAGGCCCTGGCGTTCGCCTGCCGCGCGCAAGCGGCCCTGCACAACCCGTCGCCTGCGGCATTGCGCCTGGCCATCGACCTACGCCCACCCCAGTGGCGGGTGCTCAAATGCCGTGGCGGCATGCCGCCAGCCCAACCGATCGCGTGTTCAAGGCAGGGATGATGGATCATGTTGTGGGCCTGCATTCTATTTCCGCAGCTGGCGCTGGACAGCCTGCTGCGCGAGCGCGACGACCGTGACGCACCCCTGGTGCTGCTGGGTGGTCCCAGTCAGCGCCGGGTCCTGCAATCGGTCAACCCAGCGGCCGCCGCCCTGGGGCTTCGCGCCGGTCAAACCCTGACGGCAGCCCGTGCCCTGGCTGACGGCTTCACCTGCCTTGAAGTCGACCCAAGGCGCATCGATGCGTTGCAGCAGTTGCTGGCCGCCTGGGCCTACCGTTTCAGTGCCCAGGTCAGCTTGCACTACCCGCGAACCTTGTTGCTGGAGGTAGGGTCCAGCCTGCAGTTGTTCGGGCCGTGGCCAGTATTGCAGGCGCGCCTGCGCCAGGAACTCTCTGCGCTGGGCCTGCGTCAGCGCATCGTCCTGGCCAGCAACCCGGTGGCTGCGCGCATGCTGGCCAATGCTCACGACGGGTTGGCGTTGGAGGATGCCGCTTCGACCCGTGCAGCGTTGGCCGAAATGCCCATCGACCGGATCGGCCTGCGACCGGAGGATGCCCAGGCCTTCAGCCGCATGGGATTGCGCCAGCTCAATCATGTGCTGGCGCTGCCGCGTGATGCACTGGCCAGGCGCTTTGCTCCTCAGGTGCAGTTGCACCTGGATCAGTTGCTGGGCATGCGCAACCTGGGCCTTGCGTTCTTCGAACCGCCCGATCGTTTCGACGCGCGGTTGGAGCTGAACTTCGATGTGGAGTCGCATCAGGCGCTGTTGTTCCCATTACGTCGCCTGCTGACCGACCTGGCCGCGTTCCTGGCGGGGCGCGACTGTGGTGTCCAGCGTTTCAAGGTGTACATGGAGCACGCGCAGGGCCCTGACACCCAGCTCGACGTTGGATTGTTGGCTGCAGAACGCGACCCGGCCATGTTGCTGGAACTGGCCCGTGGCAGGCTGGAATCGGTGCGCCTGAAGGCGCCGGTGCGTAACCTGCGCCTGGTGGCCGAGGATTTGCCACCGTTCGTACCTCAACACAAGGCGTTGTTCGACCCGCGTGCCCAGCAGGCCCAACCGTGGGAACAACTGCGCGAACGCTTGCGTGCACGCCTGGGTGACCAGGCCGTGACGGGGCTCAGTGCCTTGGCGGACCATCGTCCTGAACAAGCATGGCAGGCCAATGAAATCGGCCAGTGGTCCAGCCTGTGCGTTGCACCCGGAAGCCGTCCTGGCTGGCTGCTGGCAACCCCCACGGTGCTCGAAGAGCAGGCGTACCAGGTTCAGGGGCAGGCCGAGCGCATCGAGTCCGGTTGGTGGGACGGCGCGGACGTGCGCCGTGATTACTATCGCATCGAAACCCGTGAGGGCCTGCGTGGGTGGGCCTACCGCGACCTCGGCCAAGGCGGCCCGCTGTGGCTGCAGGGCTGGTTCTGATGAGCGGCGTTGGCTACGCCGAGTTGCATTGCCTGAGCAACTTCAGTTTCCAGCGCGGGGCTTCAAGCGCCGATGAGTTGTTCCGCCGGGCTCGCGAGCAAGGCTACCAAGCCCTGGCCATTACCGACGAGTGCACGTTGGCTGGCATCGTGCGCGCATGGCAAGCGGCGAAAGAGCAGGGTGTACGGCTGATCGTCGGCAGCGAAGTGCAACTGCAGGACGGGCCCAAGCTGGTGCTGCTGGTGCAAGACCTGCAGGGCTACCAGAACCTTTGCGCCTTGATCACCCGTGCGCGGCGTCGGGCACCCAAGGGGAACTACCAGCTATTTCGTGAGGACCTGCCTGCGCACAGCACGGGCCTGTTGGCATTATGGGTGCCTGATGATGTAGCCGATCAGGCGGTCGGCCAGTGGTTGAGGGAAGTCTTCGAGCACCGCCTGTGGCTGGCCGTGCATCTTCACCGCGGTGTCGATGACGACCAGCGCCTGGCGCGTCTGCGCGCATTGGCGACGGCCTTGGGTGTGCAGGCGGTGGCGTGCGGGGACGTTCACATGCACGTGCGCGGTCGGCGCGCCCTGCAAGACTGCATGACGGCCATTGGCCGACGGTGCCAAGTGGCTGAGGCAGGGCGCTTTCTGTACGCCAACGGCGAACGTCACTTGCGTACCCCCGCCCAATTGGCCGAGTTGTATCCTGCCGACCTGCTGGCCCAGACCTTGGTGATAGCCGAGCAGTGCCGTTTCGACCTCGCCGAGCTGCGCTACCGCTATCCCGAAGAACTGGTGCCCGCCGGGCATACCCCTGCCAGTTGGTTGCGTCAGCTGTGCGAACAAGGGTTGCCGCTGCGCTGGCCCCAGGGCCCGAGCATCCAAGTCCGCCAGGCCCTCGATCGGGAGCTGGCCTTGATCAGCGAGCTGGGCTACGAGAGTTACTTCCTCACCGTCCACGACATCGTGGCCTTTGCCCGTGAGCAGCACATCCTGTGTCAGGGGCGCGGCTCTGCAGCCAACTCGGTGGTGTGCTTCGTGCTGGGGATCACCGAGCTGGACCCCATGAAGCATCGCTTGCTGTTCGAGCGCTTTTTGTCACGCGAGCGCAACGAGCCGCCGGATATCGATGTGGACTTCGAGCACGATCGGCGCGAGGAAGTCATCCAGTATGTATTCAGGCGCTATGGTCGACACCGCGCGGCGTTGACAGCGGTGGTCAACACCTACCACGCCAGTGGGGCGGTACGCGATGTGGCTCGCGCATTGGGGCTGCCAGCCGACCAGGTGGACGCCCTGGCCAAGTGCTGCGGCCGCTGGAGCGACCGCATCCCCGATGAGCAGCGTCTGAACGAGGCGGGGTTCGATGCAGGCAGCCCGGTGGTGCGGCGCATCCTGGTGCTGGCCGGTGAGCTGATCGGTTTTCCCCGGCACTTGTCGCAACACCCAGGTGGCTTCGTCATCTCGCAACAACCCCTCGATCAGCTGGTGCCCGTGGAAAACGCGGCCATGGCCGAGCGTACCGTGATCCAGTGGGACAAGGATGACCTGGACATGGTCGGCCTGCTCAAGGTCGATGTGCTGGCACTGGGCATGCTCAGTGCACTGCGTCGCTGCTTTGCGCTGGTACAGCAGCACCGTGGGCGACACTTGACCCTGGCCACCGTCCCTGCCGAAGACCCGGCCACGTACGCCATGATCAGCCGCGCCGAGACCATGGGCGTGTTCCAGATCGAATCCAGGGCGCAAATGGCCATGTTGCCGCGTCTGCAGCCCAGAACCTTCTACGACCTGGTCATCGAGGTCGCCATCGTGCGTCCCGGTCCCATCCAGGGCGACATGGTCCATCCCTACTTGCGCAGGCGCCTGAAGCAGGAACCGGTGACGTACCCATCGCCCAAGCTCAAGGCGGTGTTCGAGCGCACCCTTGGCGTGCCGCTGTTCCAGGAGCAGGTGATGGAGTTGGCCATGGTCGCGGCGGACTACAGCCCCGGTGAGGCCGACCAACTGCGCCGCAGCATGGCCGCGTGGAAACGTCACGGCGGGCTGGAGCCGCACCGCGAGCGGTTGCTCGACGGCATGCAGCGCAATGGCTACGAACTGGCGTTCGCCGAACGCATCTTCGAACAGATCAAAGGCTTTGGCAGCTACGGATTCCCCGAATCCCACGCCGCCAGTTTTGCACTGCTGTGTTATGCCAGCAGTTGGTTGAAGTGCCACGAGCCGGCCATCTTCACCTGCGCGCTGGTCAACAGCTGGCCGATGGGGTTCTACAGCCCCGACCAACTGCTCCAGGAGGCTCGCCGCCAGGGCATTGAGGTAAGGCCGGTGGACGTGTGTCACAGCCAGTGGGACTGCATGCTCGAGCCAGGGCCTGGGGGTGAACTGGCAATCCGCATGGGCTTGCGCTTGGTCCGCGGCCTGGCCGAAGCCGATGTGCGCCGGCTCGAACAGGCAAGGGCTATGCAGCCTTGGCGAGACGTCGAGGACCTGTGCCTGCGCTCGGCCCTGGATGAGCGCGCCCGGGCTCGTCTGGCGGATGCAGGCGCCCTGGTCGCGCTGGTCAGGCACCGGCACCAGGCACGCTGGGAAGTGGCGGCGGTACAGGCGCAACTGCCTTTGTTCGCCGACGTGCAGGCGGCCCCCGAGCAGCCGGTCGAGCTGCCGGCGCCTACCGTCGGCGAGGATTTGGTAGCCGACTATCACGCCATGGGCACGACCTTGGGGCCGCATCCATTGACCTTGCTGCGATCCCGTCTGCGGGCACTGGGGTGTCGCAGTTCCGGCGAGCTGCAAGGTGTCGAACACGGCGACGCCATCGCCATGGCCGGGCTGGTGGTGGGCAGGCAGCGGCCACAGACCGCCAGTGGTGTGACCTTCGTTACGCTCGAGGATGAGTTCGGCATGGTCAACGTGGTGGTGTGGCGAGACCTGGCCGAACGGCAGCGGCGTGCACTGGTCGGCGCCCGGCTGATGAAGGTCAGTGGCCGCCTGGAACAGGAAAATGGCGTGCGCCACCTGGTGGCCCGACGCCTGGAGGATGTCAGCGTGCTGCTGCAGGGGCTGGACGTACGCAGCCGGGATTTCCACTGACCCCCTGCAGCACAGCCTCGCTTACACCATCGCCAGGCGCTGCTTGCGGGTAGGGGCCTCGAATGCCTGGTCGATGGCGTTCAGGTCATCGGCGGTCAAGTTCAAACGCGTTGCCTCGGCATTGAGCCTGACATGCTCGGGCCTCACAGCTTTTGGAATGGCGATGACGCCGTTGTGGCGCGTGACCCAGGCCAGGCAGACCTGGGCCGGGGTAGCTCCATGGTCGTTGGCGATTTGCTTGAGCACGGGGTGTTGCAGCAAACGTCCTGCCTGGGCCAGAGGGCAATAGGCCATGATAGGCAATCCATGCTGCACCGACCAGGGCAGCAGGTCGAATTCGATCCCTCGTTGCGCGGGGTTGTAGAGCACCTGGTTGGTGGCACAATCGGCGTTGTTCAATTCGCGAAGGTCATCCACGTCGAAGTTCGACACGCCCCAACGCTTGATCTTGCCAGCCTCGCGCAGCCGCTCGAAAGCGTCCACGGTTTCGTGCAACGGGTATTGGCCGCGCCAGTGCAGCAGGTACAGATCGATGCAGTCGGTACCCAGGCGCTTGAGGCTGCGCTCGCAGGCGGCCTGCGTGCCGTGCTGGCTGGCGTTGTGAGGGTACACCTTGCTTACCAGAAATACCTCGTCCCGACGCCCGGCGATGGCTTGGCCCACCACCTGTTCTGCACCACCCTCGGCATACATCTCGGCGGTGTCGATCAGGCGCATGCCCAGGTCGATGCCTTGTTTCAAGGCGGCGACTTCGGCCGCCCGACGGCTCGGGTCTTCGCCCATGTACCACGTACCCTGGCCGATGCTCGGCACGTTGGCGCCTGCCAATTTCACGTCACGCATGTTACCTCCGGTGGGTGGGTATTGTTCAGTAGAACATCCAGCAGCGCCTGGGCTGCCGTGGACAATGTGTGCTCGCGCAGGGCTATCACGCCAATGCGCCGTTCGACGGCAGGCTCGACCAGGGGGATACAGCGGGCCCCCAGCTCCTGCATCTGGGTAATGCACAGCGCCGGTACCGCGCTGACGCCTAGACCGCTCGCGACCATGCGGCCAACGGTTGCAAGCTGATGGCTTTCGAAAGCCACAGCCAGTTTGCCGTGCTGCACCGCCACGTTCTGCTCGAGCAACAGGCGCACGGCAGAAGGACGCTGCAGCGCCACGAAATCCTCGGCAAGAAGCTGCGCCCAACTGATTTGCGCAAGCCGGGCCAAGGGCGAGTCAGCCGGCACGACTGCAACGAACCGGTCGAGGTACAGCGGGTGAAAGTGCAAGCCCTCGACATTGTCTGGCTCAAAGCCGATGCCCAGTTCGACGCGCCGATGCCTGACCAGTTCCTGTACCTGTTCATTGATGACGTCGTGCACGGTCACGTTGACCTTGGGGTAGCACTGACGAAAAAGCTTGAGGGCCCCTGGTAACAGGTTGCCGGCAAAGGAGGGCATTGCCGCGATGGCCACCCGGCCCAGTTGCAGGGTGAAGCGCTGGCGCAGCATTTCCTCGGTGTCGTCCCAGTCAGCCAGCAGGCGACGGGCCAGCGGCAGCAGTACCTCGCCTTCTGCCGTCAGGCTGACGCTACGTGTGGTGCGGCTGAGCAGGGCACCGCCCAGGTTCTCCTCCAGCGCCTTGATGGTCAGACTCAGTGCGGGCTGTGAGATGTGCAGGTGCTCGCCGGCCTGGGCAAAGCTCTGGAACTTGGCCACGGCGACGAAGGCGCGCAGTTGCTTCACATTCATGGGAATCGCCTATGCTTTGATTTGAAGTGCTTATCAATCGATCATAAAAACAAAATTAACAAATCAGTGAACAGGGGAGAAGATACCCCCATACGCTTACCGACGCCCCGTCGGCTCAACAACTACAAAAGGCGAACCAGCATGGCCGGATTGGACAAACGCGTAGCTACGTACGAACAGGCCCTGGAAGGGCTGACCGACGGCATGACGGTATTGGCCGGGGGGTTCGGCCTGTGCGGCATACCTGAAAACCTGATCGCCGAGATCAAGCGTCGCGGCGTCAAAGGCCTGACCGTGGTCTCCAACAACTGCGGCGTCGATGGCTTCGGCTTTGGCGTGCTGCTCGAAGACCACCAGATTCGCAAGATGGTCGCTTCCTACGTGGGGGAAAACGCCGAATTCGAGCGCCAGCTGCTTAGCGGTGAGCTTGAGGTCGAGCTCACGCCCCAGGGCACCCTGGCCGAAAAAATGCGCGCGGGCGGAGCGGGCATTCCTGCATTCTTCACTGCCACCGGTTATGGCACCCCGGTCGCCGAGGGTAAGGAAGTGCGGGAATTCAATGGTCGCAAGTACATCCTCGAAGAAGCCATCACCGGGGACTTTGCCATCGTCAAAGGCTGGAAGGCTGACCATTACGGCAACGTGATCTATCGCAACACCGCCCAGAACTTCAACCCTCTGGCCGCTACAGCCGGCAAGATCACCGTGGTCGAAGTCGAGGAAATCGTCGAGCCTGGCGTGCTGCTGCCCAGTGAAATCCATACCCCAGGCATCTTCGTGGACCGCGTCATCGTCGGCACCTTCGAGAAGCGCATCGAAAAACGCACCGTCAAGGCCTGAGCGCCCCTACAGAACAACAAAGAGATCCTGACCATGGCACTGACCCGCGAACAGATGGCCCAACGCGTTGCACGTGAACTCAAGGACGGCTACTACGTCAACTTGGGTATCGGTATTCCCACCTTGGTCGCCAATTATGTGCCGGCCGACATGGACGTGATGCTCCAGTCCGAAAACGGCCTGTTGGGCATGGGGGAATTCCCCACCGAAGCGACCCTTGATGCTGACATGATCAACGCGGGCAAACAGACTGTCACCGCCCGCATTGGCGCATCGATCTTCGACTCGGCGCAGTCGTTCGCCATGATCCGCGGCGGTCACGTCGACCTGACCGTGCTCGGTGCCTTCGAAGTGGACGTGCAGGGCAACATCGCTTCCTGGATGATCCCGGGCAAGCTGGTCAAGGGCATGGGGGGCGCCATGGACCTTGTGGCCGGTGCGGAAAACATCATCGTCACCATGACCCACGCCTCCAAGGACGGAGAGTCCAAGCTGCTGCCCCAGTGCAGCCTGCCGTTGACCGGCGCGGGCTGCATCCGCAAGGTGCTCACCGACCTGGCTTATCTTGAGATTGAGGACGGTGCGTTCATCCTGCGTGAAACCGCGCCCGGTGTGAGCGTCGAAGAAATCGTCGCCAAGACGGCCGGCAAGCTCATCGTGGCCGATGATGTGAAGGAAATGACCTTCTAACCCCACATGCAATGTCGCCCTGCTGCGACAAACCCGCTCGTCCAGGTTGCCGCCTTCACCACGGTACCTGGCGGGCGGGTTGGTTGGCGCAGGGTTCGCGCGTTTATGCGCGGCCTTTCATCTACCTATAAAACCAATAAAAGGACGCTTCCGTGGCCGCTGAACTACAAGACAGCCGCTCTGCACGCTTTGCCCTGCGCTGTTCCAACTGGGCCGAGCGCTGGTTCCCCGACTCCTGGGTATTCGCCGCCTTGGCAGTGCTGCTGGTGTGCCTGGGCGCGTTGGCCATGGGGGCCAAGCCCCTGGACACCGCCAAGGCCTTCGGGGATGGATTCTGGAGCCTGATTCCGTTCACCATGCAGATGGCATTCGTGGTCATCGGCGGCTATGTGGTCGCCAGTTCGCCGCCTGCCGCGCGGCTGATCGATCGTTTGGCCCGCATTCCGCGCAACGGTCGCTCGGCCGTTGCGTGGGTAGCCCTGATCTCGATGCTGGCGTCACTGCTCAACTGGGGCTTGTCCCTGGTCTTCGGTGGCCTGCTGGTGCGCGCGTTGGCGCGTCGTACCGACCTCAAGATGGACTACAGGGCTGCCGGTGCGGCGGCCTACCTGGGGTTGGGTGCCGTTTGGGCGCTGGGGCTGTCCTCTTCGGCGGCTCAGTTGCAGGCCAATCCGGCCAGCCTTCCGCCCTCGATCCTGTCGATCACCGGCGTCATTCCATTCACCGAAACCATCTTCCTGTGGCAGTCAGGCGTGATGTTGGGGGCATTGGTCGTGGTGTCGCTGGTCATCGCCTATGCCACGGCGCCGGGTCCCAACAGCGCGCGCAGCGCCGAGGCCTGTGGCGTGGACCCAAGCTTCAGCGCCCCGCCGGCACCGGCGCGTACACGCCCCGGCGAGTGGCTGGAGCACAGCCCAGTGCTGATTTTGTTGCTCGTTGCACTCGCCGCAGGCTGGCTGTATCAGGAGTTCGCGAGTAAACCCGCCATTACGGCCATCTCCGGCCTGAACACCTACAACCTGCTGTTCATCATGCTCGGCGCACTGCTGCACTGGCGGCCGCGCAGCTTCCTCGACGCGGTGGCCCGTGCCGTGCCCACCACCACCGGCGTGCTGATCCAGTTCCCGTTGTACGGCTCCATTGCCGCGATCCTCACCCAGGTCAAAGGGGTCGACGAACAGACGCTTGCCCATCACATCTCGCTGTTCTTCACCCAAATTGCCACCCACGATACCTATGCCCTGTTGATGGGTGTCTATTCGGCGGTACTGGGCTTCTTCATCCCGTCAGGCGGCGGCAAGTGGATCATCGAGGCGCCCTACGTGATGCTGGTGGCCAACGACCTGCAGTATCACCTCGGCTGGGCCGTGCAGATCTACAACGCAGCCGAAGCGTTGCCCAACCTGATCAACCCGTTCTACATGTTGCCGTTGCTGGGGGTGCTTGGCCTGAAGGCGCGCGACCTGATCGGATTTTCTTTCGTGCAGTTGCTCGTGCATGTCCCCCTGGTGCTGTTCCTGTTGTGGGCCTTGGGCACCACGCTGCAATACACGCCCCCGGTCATGCCGTAGCGGCTGTTGATGACCACAGCACTGCGTCTTGCTTTAGGGTGAGGTGCAGGTCTGTGGTCAAGGTGCTTTCTCTCAGCCGCCCCTTGGCGCGCGATTAGCAACAGGCTCCAACCCCCTTGAATTCACCAGGCCACATTCCCACCACCTGCACAACTCAAGCGACGTTTTTTTGACTTGTTTGGACTAAGCCCATTGAGATTTATTATGGTGTCGGTTCATTGACGTAATGTCAGAGTGCCCATAAGCTCAAGTCAATACCGCAACACACCCCGCATCATCGCGCCACTTACTCATTGATTATCCTGGTTAAAAGGACGGCGTATGCGCACGACTCTGATT
Organism: Pseudomonas sp. KCJK9111; assembly: GCF_046231935.1. NCBI lineage: Bacteria > Pseudomonadati > Pseudomonadota > Gammaproteobacteria > Pseudomonadales > Pseudomonadaceae > Pseudomonas > Pseudomonas sp. KCJK9111. The sequence continues at coordinate 18,224 of NZ_JBJJMO010000027.1, forward strand.
GTGAAATCGTTCTTTTTGTTGGTGCTGCTAAGCGGTGCCGCCCGCGCGGCTGATTCGTATATCAACCAGAGCAGTATCATTCCTGTTGCAACCGCGGGTTGGTTCTTCGCATTTGCAGTCGTGGGTTTTGTCGCCGTGGCCAATCGAAGAAAGATTTGAAAGACCGCTGTTACAGTCACTCAGGTAAGACCGCTTGAGTTGGCTTGTGAATTCGTCAAGCGTTGCTATATTGCCATTACCCTCTCGAAGTCTGGTCAACAGGGTTCGACGTGCCGCCTAGCGGCCGGCAGAGCGTGGCGCTTGCGGTGGTAACTGCGAAGTGGAGCGAGAGTTGGTGTGTTGTTCTCTTCAGTGCTCTAGTCGGGCCATTTGGCCGGAGGGACCCTCATGGTGCGTTCATTGTTCGCCGTCGTTGGCCTTGTTGCAATGTGGTCTGGTCAGTGCGCTGCCGCGCCCTCGGAATCGGCCTATCGCCTCAATCCCGGCGATGTGGTGATGGTCTCGGTCTGGCAGGAGGACAGCCTCAAGCAGGAGGCAACCGTGCTCCCCGATGGCAGCATCACGTTCCCACTGGCGGGCCGCATAGATGTTGCAGGGCTGGATGTGGCCTCGGTTGAAAAACAAGTGGCCAGCAAACTTGAAAAGTTCCTGCCCGACCCGAACGTCAGCGTGGTGGTCAAGAGTAACGCGGGCAACTTGGTGTATGTCCAAGGCAAGGTCATAAAGCCCGGCCCTGTGCAAATGTCAGGCCCCACGGCCGTGCTGCAGGCGTTGAGCATGTCGGGTGGGTTGGACAAGTTTGCCGATGAAAGCGAAATAATGGTCGTGCGTGGCACCGGCACGTCCCAACGAATCTTGCCCGTGCGATACAAGGACCTGGTGACGGGCCGCGACATGTCTACAAATTTCCAACTTCAGGCCGGTGACACACTGGTCGTTCCTTGATCATGCCTTTTAATAAGTAGACTTGATGCCTCTTCCAAGAACAACACGCATTGCCGCGGCAATTGTGGTCTTGCCGCTTGCGCACTCAACCCAGGCCGCTACCTGGCAGTCGACGATGGTGGTACCGACTTCGGTCGAACACGACAGCAACCCGCTGTTGCTATCGTCGGGCGAGAAAGGGGTGACACGTACCCTGATCGCACCTGACTACACCCTGATCGGCAGTTTCGGCCGCGATGAACTCCGGTTGGGTCTGGGCCTGGACATTCTGCGCTCCTCCGACACCAACGTCGTCGACGACCGTGAAGACCCGGACATCAGCCTGGGCTGGCAACGCACCACCGAACGGGGGCAGTTCGGGCTCCTGGCACGCTACAACGAAACCTCGACGCTGTCGGGGACCGTACTCGATACGGGCGTAGTCACCACCGATGGCACGCAGAAGCTGTACACCTTGACGGGTAACTGGCGCCAGGCGATCACCGAACTCAGTACCCTGAGCAACGAAACGACCTATAACCGCGCCCGTTACGATATCAACAGCCTCACCGGCTACGACGAGCTGGCCACTACCCTGACCTGGACCTATGCCTGGAGCGAGCGCACCGATGTCTATACCCGCTTCGGTGCTCGGCGTTATGAACCCGATGACGACCTGACCGCCACGGCCTCCAACAGCTACAGCCCGGCGGTGGGCATCAAGTACCAGTTCTCCGAGTCACTGAGCGCCGATGCACACCTGGGCGTCAACAAGGTGTCGGGCAGCCAAGGGGGCCGGCGCGGGGAGGGCGGCGTGGCGCTGCTGTACACCGGGGCACGCAGCGATGCCAGCCTGACGGTCGAGCGCAGCACCGTGGCCAGTGCCCAAGGCGGCTTCGCCCAGCTCGATCAGGTGCGTGGGGTCTGGAGCTATGCCCTCGACCCGTTGACCCGTTTAGGCGCCGACGCCGCCTGGCAGGACAGTAAGGGCCAGATACCCAATACCTTGCAGATCTACAGCCTCTGGGCCAGCCGCCAATTGTCCCCCTATTGGGACGTGCGCCTGGCGCTGACCTACAAGGAGCGCAAGCAGGACCTTGACGGCGATGCGACCGCCACGATCGTTGGCTTGACCCTGACATACCGCTATCCCGATATCTGAACCGCTTGCAGGTGGCCCCATGAAGTCCGATTACGAGCTCTCCCTCAGAGATTACATCGCCATTATCAAGGACCGGGCCGTGGTGTTGGGGGTCAGCGCAGCCGTCATCCTGGCCGCCACCGTCGCCGTGGCGTTGATGGTGCCACCGATCTACCAGTCCACCGGCACGATCCTGGTGGAGTCCCAGCAGATCTCACCCGAACTGGTGTCGACCAACACCACCAGCTTTGCCGACGAGCGCATCGAAGTTATTCGCCAGCGGGTGATGACGCGGGAAAACCTACTGCGCATCATCGACAAGTACGGCCTGTTTGCTGACAAGCGCTTGAGCGAAAGCGACAAGATCGACCAGATGCGTAACGCCATCGCGGTCCAGACGTTGACCACTTTCGTGCGTGGGCGCGGCGAGGCGACGGTGGCCTTCAACGTGTCCTTCGAACATCGTCAACCCGAGCTGGCCAAGGAAGTCGCCGATGAACTGGTGACACTGTTTCTCAACGAAAACCTCAAGCAGCGCACGGAGCGGGCCAACGAGACCACCGAGTTTCTGACCCAGGAGGCGAACAAGCTGGGGGCAGAACTGGCCAGCTTGGAGAACCAGTTGGCTGACTTCAAGCAGGCCCATGCCAACGCGTTGCCTGAGCATCAGACGCTGCGCATGAACATGCTTTCGCGGGCAGAACTCGAGTTCCGCGAGGTAGACCGCGACTACAAGGCGGCGCAGGAGGAACTGCGCTACCTGGAGCTTGAGCTGTCCGCCGCCAATGCCGGCCTTGGTACCAAAACCGGGGAGGGCGCGCGTCCAGCGGGCGCGGATCAGCCTCAGGACCTGGCCAGCCTGAAGGCCGAATACGCCCGCTTGTTGACCCGCTACAAGGAAGCGCACCCCGATGTGGCAGCGGTCAAACGCAAGATTCAAGCGCTGGAGGCCAGCGGCCAGACCGGTAGCGTGGCCTCGACGGTGAGCCTGGATGCGGCACGCGTACGGGCCAAGATGAGCGCCGCACAGGTGCGCATTGCCTCGCTGGCCGAGCAGAAGCGCGAGTTGACCCGCAAGATGGAAGGGTACGAAGCCGAGATTCTCGAAGCGCCGCAGGTTGAGCGCGGCCTGGTGACGCTGATGCGCGACCATGACAACGCGCGCAAGAAATACGAGGAGATCCGGGCCAAGGAAATGGGCGCCAAGATCACCGAGAGCCTTGAGCAGGAAAACAAGGCCGAGCGTTTCGTACTGCTCGAACCGCCCTTGATGCCCGAGAAGCCTGTCAAGCCCAACCGCAAGAAAATCGCGGCACTGGGGCTGGTGCTGGCACCGGCAGGTGGTGGGGCGCTGGTCATGTTGCTGGAGATGCTCAACCAACGGGTGCGGGGCGTGGGCGCCCTTGAGAACCTGCTGGGCAGGCGCGTGCTGGTGGCGCTGCCTTACATCGATACCCGCGCCGACGTGGCCAGGCGCAAGCGCTGGCGCAACGGCCTGATTCTGGCAGCGTTGTGTCTGGTGGCTATCCTGGTAGGGCTGGTACACCTCTTCTACATGCCGCTGGATGTGCTGTTGCTCAAGCTCACCTCCAGGTTTGCATAGGAAAGCAGTGATGGACAGGAATACACCGGCTTATGGCAATACCCTTCACCCGGTCACTCCAGGTACGCCCCAGGCCGTGACCCCGGCACCTGGCACCGCGCTTGCCGAAGTCCCGGGGCAGTTCGACTACGTCAATACCAAGGTGGTGGCGCTCAAGGCCGACCACTTGGAACGTCATCGCATCGTTGCCTACAACAAGAACTCCAGCATGAATGGGCCCATTGACCTGCTGCGTACCCAGGTGCTCAGGACCATGGAGGAAAATGGCTGGCGTACCCTGGCCATTACTTCCCCCACCCCCGAAGCGGGCAAGACGGTACTGGCTATCAACCTGGCCATGAGCATTGCCCACTACACCACCCGCACGGCCTTGCTGGTGGATTTCGACCTGCGGCGCCCCCGCGTCGGCAGAAGCCTGGGGTTACCCATGGACTGCTCGTTGAACGAGTTTCTCGATGACCAGGCGCCATTGCAGGATTGCCTGGTGAACCCGACATTGCCTCGCTTCGTCGTACTGCCGACGCGGGTGCCGGTCCCCATGTCGACCGAAGTATTGTGCTCACCCAAGGTCACCCACCTGGTCAGCGACCTGCGCAATCGCTATGCCTCGCGTATCTGCATCTTCGACTTGCCACCGCTGCTCAGCTCCGACGATGCGATCACCGTGCTGCCCACGTTCGACTGCGTGCTGTTGGTGGTGGCCAACGGCATGAACACCAAAAAAGAGATCGAGGACTGCTTGCACCATCTGGGCACGGCGAACCTGATTGGCACCGTCCTGAACAAGGCCGACGAAAAACCGCAGCCCTACTACTGAGCGCGTTCAGGGGCGTCACCACGCAGCCCCTGGCAGACGCTCAACGCCACGACATCGCAGGCCACGGGTACTGTCGCTCCCACTGCCAGGCGTGGGCCACGATCACTTCCAGCTCCGCGTGCACAGGCCGCCAACCCAGCACCTGCATGGCCTTGCTGGCATCGGCCACCAGTCGAGGCGGGTCGCCTGCGCGGCGCGGTGCATCCAGCGCGGTGATGGGGCGGCCCGTCACGGCCCTGGCCGCATCAATGACCTCCTGCACCGAGAACCCCTGGCCATTGCCCAGGTTGAACACTGCACGTTCACCGCCTTCGAGCAGGTAGTCCACGGCCAGTGCATGGGCGCAGGCCAGATCAGTCACATGGACGTAATCGCGGATGCACGTGCCGTCGGGGGTGGGGTAGTCCCGGCCGAACACCGTGACTGCCTCGCGCCGGCCCGAGGCGGCCTGGAGGATGAGCGGGATCAGGTGTGTCTCCGGCTCATGGCGCTCGCCGAGCATTCCGGCCGGGTCGGCGCCTGCGGCATTGAAATAGCGCAGGCACACCGACTTGAGCCCATAGGCCCGATCGAAGTCCTCAAGAATCTGTTCCACCATCCACTTGCTCAGCCCATACGGGTTGATCGGCGACTTGGGATGGGCCTCGTCGATGGGCACGTACTGCGGATCCCCGTACACAGCCGCTGTGGAGGAGAAAATCAGGCACTTGATACCTGCGTTGACCATCGCCTGCAGCAGCGACAGGGTAGCGGCGACGTTGTTCTGGTAATACTTGCCCGGTGCGCTGACCGATTCGCCCACCTGGATGAACGAGGCAAAATGAAACACCGCGTCGAACGTGCACATGCCGAACAGCACGTTGAGCGCAGCTTCATCGGCGATATCCAATCGGGCCCACTGAATGCCCGGCCCTGGCGATACCAGGTCCGCTACAACCACTGAATGCCCGGCAGCCAACAGATAGCCGACCATGTGCGAGCCAATGTAGCCCGAGCCCCCCACCACCAGGTACCTCATCCACACCTCCACGAAGCCGCTGTCGACAGACACCGTGAACCGTCCCTGGAACATGCAGGCGGGATGCTCGGCTAACAGGTGCCCTGAGCGTAGATGGCCATCTGCCCTATTTCAAGAACAGCCAATTGGACATGTAGGTGCCGTCCAGGATGATGTGATAACGCCCATCTCGGTAGCTGGCGGGCAGGGGTTTGAGCTGCGCCTGGGCATCGCGGGCGAACAGTTTCAACCCAGCAGGCGCCTTGATGCTCAGCTCGGCCTTGAGCGGCTCGACATGAAAGCGTGTGTTTTGCTCAGGCTGGGGCACCGCTCGCGTGCCCAGGGACACCAGCATGCTGCGCGACTGGCCTAGCACGACCCCGTCGAGGCTTTGCACGGCGACACTGGCGTAGGGCGTGCTCGCCTGCACCTGGACATCAGCCAACGTGATCGTGCGCCCGCCCAGCCAGCCCGTCACCGCTTGGGTGAGCGGGGTGTCGATGGTGTAGAGGCCCGACTGCCAGTTGCGCTTGAGCTCGCCGGTATCGCTCACCGACTCAGTCGCGTCTGCCGGCAGCAACGCCTGGGCAGGATCGTGCAGCACGGTAGCTCCGTCAGCGATGGCAGCAGGTTTGAGCCAGGGCAACTCGGGCGTGGCAGGCAAGGCGATCTGCAGCTGGCCCAGACCAACCGCCGTGCGCAGCAGCGCCGAAGTACGCGGGGTGATCTCCTGATTGAACAAGGTATCGGGGCTGGGCGCGAATACGTAGTGGGTACTGGCGGGTCGAACGTCCCCGCGCCGATACATCAGCGCCGCAGCCGGCAGGGTGGCAAGCAATGCCGGATCATTGTAGGCATGCCAGTTGTCTGCCGTGCGCCAGCCGGGGTTGAACGCCTGTTGACTGTAGGCGTACTGCAGCATGGCGTCCCAACCCTGGTGGCTGGCGGTGCCGGCGATATACAGCGGCAGGGAGTGCCGGTCAGGCAACGGGAATGGCTCGGCGTTCCATTCGCTGACCGTCAACGGCTTGCCCACGACCTGGGCGGCGGCCAGCCAGTCGATCAAACCATCACTGGTCAGCGGGTTCTTCTCCAGCTGGCCGCTGGCACCGTAGCTGTGGGCATCGATGACATCACCCACCGTGAGGGCGGGCAGGGCACTCAGGCCATTGCCTCCCCAGGTGCTGGTGGTGGCGATCGGCACTCTTACCCCTAGGGCGCGCAGGTGCGCGATCATGTCGGCATTGAAGCGCTGCTCGAGGTCGTTGAGAAACAGCTTGGAGGGGCCAGGCTGCCAGGCCCGCCAGGTCAGGTCTGCGGGCAGGTCGTGCTGGCTGGCGAACGCTTTGGCAGCGGCCATGTAACGCTGACTGTGGCGGGGCACATCCTTGTCCGGGAGCAGGGCGTTGCCGTAGTGCTGGGTGATGTCGTTCTCGTTGGTGAGCAGGATAGCCGCGATGGCGGGGTCATCTTTGTAAGCCAGCCCTGTCAGGGGGTTTACATGGGCCAGGTACTGAGTGGCAAAGCGTTTCATCGCCTGCTGGATGCTGCCGTTGACGTAGGCGTAGCCCTTCAGGTCGACCCGCGCTTCGCCCTTGGCCAGTTCGCCAAAGTCATCGATACCGTCCTGGGCGGTCAGGGCGCGTTGCACGTGCAGGTCCAGCCAGATGTAGATGCCCTCGTCCTTCAGCGCCTTGATCCAGAGGTCAAGCTTGCGCATGGACTCGGCGTCCACCTGTTGGGTGTTGCGTACCAGCGTACCGTCACCAAATACATTGGGGCTCACCCAGGGCGAGTCGTGATGGTGCAGCCGTACAAGGTTGAAGCCCAGCGCTGACAGGCGTTTGGCCTGCTGGACAATCTCCTCGTCAGGGCTCTTGAACAGGGCGTAGGCCGACAGGTTGGTGCCCCAGAACCGCGCGGGCGTGTTGTCCTCGAACACCAGCTGTTCACCGGACGCCTTGACGAAGCCGTGTTTGCCGGCGGGTTTTTGCTGCGCATTGAGAAACGACAGGTCCACCGGTGATGTGCGCCAGTCCAACTGGTCCAGTGGCCAGGCCTTTGGGTCCACCAGGCCGAAGCGCTCGGTTGGCGTGGGCGCCAGTGCGATGTCCCCCGTCACGTTCAGCGTGGCCTTGAGCTGTTGCTTGCCGGGGGCGATGTCGTCTTTGTAGAAGAAGGCGCGCAGCTCCGAGGGGTTGCCGCGCTCGAAGTAGACCTTGGCCAAGGGTGGGTCGAAACGCATCTCTACACGCCGGCCCTGTTCGGCACCGCCCCAGGACCACCCGCGGTTACCGGCCAGCAGTTGCGGGGCACCCATGACCCCTGCGATCTGCGCCGGGTCGAACTGGAACACCATGCCGCCGCCTATCACATCGCGCTGGCGGCTATGGGCATCAAGGTCGAAGTCCCACGCCAAGGTTTGCGGTTGCACCTGGGTGATTGCCGCCTTGAGCTCGAAATCCAGGGCCTTGTTCTGCCCCTGCAAGGTGTAGCGTGCCGGGGCATCGACGCTCAGGGCCGTCTGGAAACCCGTCCAGCTCCAGGCCTGCGCCCAGAAGTCGAACTTGGCGCTCATCACCGGCCCGCCACCCTGTGTTACCACCGGCAGGCCGTTCTGCTCATCGATGCTGACCTGCCACGCCTCGGCCTGAACGTTGATGGGCAAGGCCAGGGCGTACAGGGCGGTCAGGCTCAGCAGGGCACGCATGGCAGACAGGGTCATGAAAGGCTCCTGGGTTGCGCAGAGGGGATGTCGTAAGTGGGCGTAGCGAGCGCGTGCTGCCGGCGGGCCATGTGGGTGTAGGCCACAGCCAATCCGGCGATGGACCAGTACACCACCGGGATGAAGGTGATGCTGCTGACGGTGAAGATGATCACCAGGATGCCGATCAATGTCGCCAGCAACACCCGGCCAAGCTGGCGACGTTCGTCATCCTTGTCGTCGAAGCTGCGCATGGCCTTGTAGAGGCCGCGCAGCACCACGGCAAAAAAGGCCACGAACAATCCAAGCCCGACCAAGCCGACGTGCAGGGCCAAATTGATGTAGGAATTGACGATATCAATGATGCCTTCTCCCTGGATCATCGACTGCATTTCGGGCGTGTTGCGAAAATCGAACGAGCCGAACAACGGATTGCGCTGAATGACGATCCAGGCATTGTCCATGAGCCGCTCGCGGTAGGTGATGTTCTCTTTTTCAAGGTTGCCAATGAACGGCAGCAGGTCCAGCACTTTATCGCCACCGGGTATCACGCCTAGCAGCGGCAGTGCGAGCCCCCCCGCCGTAGCCAGCAGGGCCAGGCGCCGCACGGCACCCCTGCCCAGTGCCACGAACACCACCACGATCACCGCAGCGCCGATCCAGGGCCCGCGTGAGAGCGGCGCGAACAGACCGGCAGCCAGCAACAACGCGCCCATCCAGCGGTGCAACGGACGGCGCAGGTAACCTTGCACGAACAGGAACAGACCAATGGCGACGCTCATCACATAACCCAGCACGATGGCCTGGCCCGTGGTAACGCTGGCCCGCAGGGCACCGCCGCGGCTCAGGTAGCCTGACAGGCTCCAGGGCACACCCATGGCGTCGATCAGGGCGCTGTACAGCAACCAGTGGCGTACGTACTCGGCGACCCCGATCAACGCCAGCAGGAAACCGACCAGCACAAAGGCCAGCATGGCGTCCTTGAAGTCGCTGACCTGGCGCAACCCACGGCTGGCCACGTAGTAGGGCAGGAACACATCGACATACAGGTACAGCGTCTGGCGCAGGGTGTCGGTGGGCGTGGTTTCGCGCAAGTAGAGCACACTCATCAACACCAAGCTCGCTGCCAGCAGACGATCTGGCCAGGTGCGGCCGAAGCGCAGCGTGTCCGGCTGCCGACGCAGGGTCAGTGCGGCCGGTAGCAGCACGCACAGCGTCAACAGGCGGATGTGGTTGAGGTCGACCAGGTAGTTGACCACGCCGAACCCCGGTACCTGCGCCGCCGCCGGAGGGATCAGGAACAGCAGCAGGTAGAACAGCGCCATGGGGTTATGCTCACGGCGCCCGGCCAGGTACAGGATAAGCCCGCCTGCCGCCAGGTACAGCCAGAAGCTGTGGGAGATGAACGCCAGCACCGTCAGCAAAAACCACAGGTTGCGCCGGCGCTTGAAATCGCGCAGCGGGATCAGGTCGGTGGCAGGGCGCCGAGCCAGCACGAATACCACGCTGGCCAGAAACAGGATGACGATCAACGCGCGAAAATGTTCAGGCATCAGCTATTTACACCTTCCTTTCGGTGGGCCACGGCTAGCATCATGGCTAATTGAAACTATAGTGACTTTTAGCCATTCAGTCAGAGATTGAACCCATGCCGTCGATTGAGGTGTCAGCCACCACGAGCCTGCGCTCGCGGGCCTTGCGGGCGGGTTCATGGAACCTGGTCTCGCAAGTGGCTTCCCAACTGATGCGCCTGGGCGGCAACCTGATCATGGCGCGTATCCTGGTCCCGGAGATGTTCGGGGTCATGGTCATCGCCACCACGGTTTCGGTACTGCTTCACTTGCTCTCCGATGTGGGCCTGCGCCAGAACATCATCCAGAGTCACCGGGGTGACGACCCCGTTTTCCTCAACACGGCCTGGACCGTGCAGATCATTCGCGGCTTCATCCTGTTCGCCTTGACCCTGCTGCTGGCCTTAGGCGCGTGGCTGGCGCAGGTGGCTGAGCTATGGCCTGCGGACGCGACGTATGCGGCACCCGTGTTGCCGGCGGTGCTGGCCATCACCGGCCTGTCTGCCGTGATCTGGGGTTTTCAGTCCACCAAGATAGACGTGGCAGTGCGAACCTTCCAACAAAAGCGCGTGGTGCTGGTCGACCTGGCGTCCCAAGTCGCGGGCCTGCTGGTGATGCTTGTGGTGGGCTACCTGACCCATTCCATTTGGGCGCTGGTCAGCGCTGGCCTGGTGTCTGCCCTGGCCTGGACGGTGCTGGGCCACACTGCGCTGGAAGGCCCTGGCAACCGCTTGCACTGGGACCGCGCCGCCCTGAACGAGCTGATCGTGTTCGGGCGCTGGATCCTGCTGTCTTCGATGGTCGGGGTGCTGGCCATGTATGGTGACCGTATCTGGTTCGGTGCCAGCATGACGGCGGCGCAGCTGGGGGTGTACTCCATCGCGGTGTTGATCCTCGGTGCGGTGCAGATGGCCATCATGAAGGTGGTCGGCGCCGTGGCGCTGCCTGCGTTCAGCGAGGCGGCGCGTGCTGACGATCGCGAACGTCTGGTGGCCCTGTATCACCGTTTCCGGCTGTTGGTGGACCTGCTGGTGCTGTTCACCTGCGGGGGGTTTCTGACCGCCAGCCCGCTGCTGATTGGCTGGATGTACGACGAGCGGTACCGTGAAGCAGGGCCGATGCTCGCAATTCTCTCGCTGTCCTTCCTCACATTGCGCTATACATTGGCCCATCAGGTCTGGATCGCCTTGGGACTGACCAAGTACCAGGCCATGGACAACATCATCCGCCTGGTGTCGTTGTGGGGGTTGCTGCCGGTACTGCTGTATTTCGGTGGGGTGGACTGGGCGATCTGGGGCGTTGCCCTGCACACGCTGCCGACCCTGGTGTTAATCGTTTACGTGAACAGCAAACTGGGTATGTTCAGCCTCAAGCGCGAGCTTGCAGTGCTGCCGGCCCTTGTGGCCGGGGCGCTGTGCGGGGCTGGGCTGACCGCTTTGTTCGAGTGGATCTGAGCGCTACCTGTCGGAATTTTGTGAGGATGGCCAGGTGATCATGGGCAAGCAGAGCGTGTGTGCGTCACAGGTAGGTCGCAGAGGGTTTCTCAAGGGGTGCGCGGTGGTAGGGGCGACAGGCGCCGTGCTGGGCCCGATAACGGCGGTCGCCGGCCAAACGCTGCCACGGCACACCGCCGAGGCCAGCGAGGCGTTCGTGGTCATCAATGGCTGGGTATTGCCGTCCCAGTATTTCAAGAGCCCGTCGGCATGATCACCGATTTTCAGGAACACAAGACGCTGCGCGACAGCTACGACGTGTGCATCATCGGCGCCGGCCCGGCCGGCATCACGCTTGGGTTGCGCCTGGCGGCGGCTGGCTGGAGCGTGCTGCTGGCAGAGGGGGGTGGCCATGACTATGCACCTCGCTCTCAGGAGCTGTACGCCTGCACCTCCAGTGGGCTGCAACTGTATGCCGAACAGACCCGGCTGCGTTACCTGGGCGGTACTTCAAACCATTGGGCAGGCCGCTGCCGACCCTTTACCCCGTCCGATTTTTCCATCGCACCGCCAGGCGACCTGCCAGGCTGGCCCATTGCCTACGCCGAAATCGCGCGCTACCTGCCCGCCGCCATGGACATCGTCGATTTGCCCGCTGGTGCGGACTTTCACGCCATCAACACGGGTCTGGACGGCGAGGAGTTCGAACCGGACCGCTTCCTGCTCAGTACCCCAACCCGATTTGCCCAAAAGTACGCCACCGCCCTGGAACAAACCCCAGGGCTGGACGTATTCATCAATTGCAACTGCGTAGACCTGGAATTCGACCCCGCCTCTGGCCGACTCGCAGCGGTGCTGCTGTCAGACTACGCCGGCAACCGCCAGCGTCAGGTCGCGCGGCATTTCATCCTCGCCGCAGGCGCCATCGAGAACGCGCGGCAACTGCTCAACAGCACCTCCCTGGCAGCGGCCGGGGTGATTAGCCAGGACGGCTTGGTGGGCCGGTGTTTCATGGAGCACCTGAACATCGACATGGGCACGTTCATCCTCAAGTCAGGGCTTGATCCCGACCCGCGCGAGTACTACACCACCGACGCCTTCATCGAGCATTTCAAGATCGGCAAGGGCAATGTGCGCGCGGCCCTGCTGGCCGATGTGCAAACCTACGGCCGTACCGCCGAGGTCAAGTACTTTTTGGAAACCTTGGCCTGTGACATGGGCGTGGCCAGCAAGGTGGCCTTTGTCGCCAGCTTCAGCTGCCCAGGCGATGGCATCATCAGCACCATGATCGAACAGTTTCCAAGCCTGCACAGCCGGATCTCGTTGCTCGACGAGAAGGATGCGCTGGGCGTGGCCAAGGTCAACGTCAACTGGGTACTCGACGAGCAGGACCGGCATACGATCAAGTGCATCGGCACCGAGCTTGCGACCCAGTGGGCCAAGCAGAACCTGGGGTTCGTCAAACTCAACGACTTCGTCTACGACACCTCGGTACCGCTCAGGCTGTCGCCGCACGCCCACCACATGGGCACCACGCGCATGGCCGCCGACGCCCGTCATGGGGTGGTGGACCGCGACTGCAAAGTGTTCGGCACCGACAACCTGTATGCAGCCGGCAGCAGCATCTTCGCCACCGGCGGTGCCTCCAACCCGACCATGCCACTGTTGCAATTCGCCGTGCGCCTGGCCGAACACCTCGATGCCCGCATGAGCGCCCAGAGGAGCGCCGCGGCGTGATCCACCCGTTTTAGGACAAGGGGTGCGGCGGTCAGCACACACAAGAACGAGACCGGCGGCGCCCAGGGATAACTCAGGTTGCATCGATTGCGAGGCCAGGCAGCATGATGGGATGGATACGCAGAGCCGTAATGCAGTATGCCCACCGCACGGGGCGGGCACGCGGTTTGTACAAGAAGATGTGCAACCCTGCGGGGCTGGAATGGGGCACCTACCTGGCCCGCTGGGGCGGTTTTCACTCGGTGGGCACCAACGTCTACATCAACCAGGGTTGCAACGTGACCGATCCATCGCTGGTGCGCATCGGCAACAGCGTGGGCCTGTCCGATTGCACCCTCATTGGCCATGACGGCGTCGTGCTGCTGATCGAGCACCGCTTCGGCAAGCACCTGGACTCGGTCGGCTTCATCGACATCAAGGACAACTGTTTCATCGGTCACGGCGCAATCGTCATGCCGCGCGTGACCATCGGCCCGGACTCCGTCGTGGCCGCCGGGGCCGTGGTGACCAAGGACGTGCCGCCTGGCACTGTCTACGGGGGTAACCCCGCGGCCTTCATCTGCACCACCGATGCGCTGATCAAACGGGTGGAAGCCCGCTGCGAAGCCTATCCCTGGATCGACATCGTCAAGCAGCGCAAGGGCGCCTTCGACCCGCAGGTGGAGCCCATGCTGATGGCCCAGCGGCGCCAGTACTTCTTCGGGGACAGCGACAATGGCTAAGCCGGTGGATGTGATGGTGGTCAATTTCAACACGGCCGGTTTGCTGCAGCCCATGTTCGATGCCTTGCGCAGCGCCGACAGCGAGCATCTGGCGCGCTACCTGGTGGTGGATAACGCCTCGGCCGACGACTCACTTGCACGCCTGACCCAGGTCTGCCCTCAGGCAGTGGTGCTTAGCAACCAGAAGAACGTAGGGTTTGGTCGTGCCAACAACCAGTTGCTGGCGCACCTGCAAGGCCAGTACGCCCTGCTGCTCAATACTGACGCTTTCATGGCCCAGGACGCGCTGCACAAAACGCTGGACTACATGCAGGCGCATCCGGAATGTGGCGTGCTCGGTGTTCGGCTCGAAGGTCGCGATGGCAGCCTGCAACCGAGCTGCCGGTATTTTCCGACGCCGCTCAACGTGTTTCTCGCCCGCACCGGGCTCGAACGCTTCGTCCCCGGCGTACAGCGCGTCGACGACATGAGCTGGGATCATGGCTCGGTGCGCGAATGCGATTGGCTGCCTGGATGTTTCTATCTGGTGCGCCGCGAAGTCCTTGACCAGGTGGGGCTGTTCGACCCCCGTTTCTTTCTGTATTACGAAGAGGTCGACCACTGCAAGCGCGTCAAGGCCGCGGGCTGGAAGGTGGTGTTCTACCCGCACACCACGGTGGTGCATATCGGCGGCGAGAGCTCCAAGTCGGTGGCCCAGCTCGAAGCCGCGAGCCGGCAGATATCCACTTATCAGATCGAAAGCGAGCTGCTGTACTTTCGCAAGCACCACGGCCGCGCGGGCCTTGCCCTGCATATGGGGCTGGTGAGCCTGGGTGACGTGATACTGGCGCTCAAGGCGATGATCAAGCGGCGCGGGCGGGAGGCCTTGAAGGCCTGCTGGCTGCACAGCCGCACCACGTGGGCATTGCTGTTCAAAACCCGCTACGCCACCCAGCCGACAAGGTAGCGCGCCATGTTCGAGAATATTCGTGCCGATCTGCGGGCCCACGGTGGCGACTGGGGAGCCCAGGGGTTCTGGGTGATGTTGGTCTACCGGTTCGGCCGCTGGCGCTATGGCGTAAAGCCTGCGCCACTGCGCAAGCTCTGTTCGCTGGTCTACAAGGTGTTGTTCAAGCTGGTACAGATCCTGACCGGGGTCGAACTGCCTTGCGAGGCGTTGGTGGGCCGCAATTTCGTCATCGATCACTTCGGCGGCATCATCGTCAGCGGCTACGCCCGGTTCGGTGACGACTGTCGCATTCGCAACGGCGTGGTGGTAGGGCTCAAGCAGGTCGATCGGCCTGTGGCGCCCGTGTTCGGTAACAATGTGGACATTGGTACCGGCGCCAAGATTCTGGGCGACATACGCATTGGCAACAATGTGGTGATTGGCGCTAATGCCGTCGTGCTGGTCGATGTGCCGGACAACAGCATTGCCGTGGGCGTGCCGGCGGTGGTCAAGCCCAGGTGCAGCCCTGCGACGCAGGTGATGCCGTGAGCGCACACCTGGAGAGCATCGGCGTCGTGGTGATCGGTCGCAACGAAGGCCAGCGCCTGGCGCGCTGCCTGCGCGCGCTGGTGAGCCGTGTCGATACGGTGGTGTACGTGGATTCCGGCTCCACCGATGGCTCGGTTCAGCTCGCGCATCAGTTGGGTGTACACGTCCTGGCCCTGGACTTGAGTATCCCATTCACTGCCGCCCGCGCGCGCAACGAAGGCTTCGCCAGGCTGCACCAGTTGCAGCCCGGTCTGGACATGGTGCAGTTCGTTGATGGCGACTGCGAGATCGACGCCCAGTGGCTGCCCACCGCCCACGCCTTCTTGCAACAGCATGCAGAGGTTGCGGTTGTTTGCGGGCGGCGGCGTGAGCGCTTTGCCCAGCACAGCGTCTACAACCAGTTGTGCGACCTGGAGTGGGACACCCCGGTTGGCCAAGCCGAGGCCTGTGGCGGTGACGCATTGATGCGAGCCCAGGCATTCGCCAGCGTAGGCGGCTTCCGGGCGGGGCTGATTGCCGGCGAGGAGCCGGAGCTGTGTGTACGTTTGCGAGCCGCGGGCTGGAAAATATGGCGCCTGGACGCCGAAATGACCTTGCACGATGCAGCCATGACGCGCTTCGGCCAATGGTGGCGACGCAGCATGCGCGCCGGCTACGCTTATGCCGAAGGCGCCTGGTTGCATGGTGCTGCACCCGAGCGGCACTGGGTGCGTGAATCCCGCCGTGCCTGGGTCTGGGGGCTGGGGATCCCGCTGCTGACACTGGCGGCATGCCTGATGTTCGGGGTAGGGGGGCTGGCGCTCTTGCTGCTGTACCCACTGCAAGTCCTGCGGTTGGCCAGGCGCGGCGGCCTGGCGCCCCGGCAACGCAGGTTGCAGGCCTTGTTTCTGGTACTGGGCAAGTTCCCAGAGGCAGTGGGGCAACTGAAATTCTGGCGCCAGCGGCTGTTGCCCGGCAAATCAGCGCTGATCGAGTACAAATGAGATGACCCCATGATGCTTGTCCGCCTCGTGAGCAGCCTATCGACGTTGCAACCCGGTTTCACCCCGCGAGCCGTGAAGAGCAAGTGCGCGCTGGCCGTGCTCATGGTGAGCCATCGCCACGCGCTCGAGCGCTTCATGGGGCGCATGAGGACTGCACTGGGCCCCCAATGGCGGCAGCGCGTAGGGGACGACGCGCTGGGCATGGTGCAATGGCCCTACATCAGCAGCGGCTGGAACGTGGCCCAACGGCTCGATGCCGTGGCCTCGCATTTCGAAGTGGTGACTGCTAAAGCGCCGGTGCTGCTGGTCACAGGCCGCGATGAGCGCCGCGTGTTGTGCGATTTGGCGGACCATTCACCGGCCTGCAGCCTGGTGCTGGACCGGCCGATCTGGTTCAAGCGCGAAGGCGAGTTGGTCCTGAACCTGTTTCAGGGCGACCTGCGGGTCGCGTCACTGGCCTTCACCCTGTGGAATGACGGGAGCAGGTTGACGCTTTTCATCGGCGCGGTGCAAGGCATCCACAAAGGCATCGACAGTGAAACGTCCCTGGCCATCTACCGCGACCTGACCAAGCATTTCGAAGGCCTGCGCCCGCGCAGCCTGGTGCTCGAAGCGCTCAAGTGCCTGGCGCGCTCGCTCTCGGTCGATCGCATACTGGCCGTCAGCGACGGCTGCAGGCACCACCGTCATCCCTATTTTGGCGCCGATACCGGCCGTGAACTGGCGGCCGACTACGATGCTATCTGGCAGGAGCACGGCGGCCAGCCGGCACCCTGCAACGGTTTTTTCGAGCTACCCCTGGTGGCTGCACAGCGCGCCGAATCGGACATTCCCGCCAAGAAACGGGCCATGTACCGCCGCCGGCAGGCTTTGCTCGACGGTGTTTTCACGCGCATGCACAAGGCCTTGGCAGGCGCTGCCGGCAACCATGAACTACAAGAACTACAAGGGGATGCATGCGCTGGGCATGCATCGGCAGTGGACGCTCCGCCCCTGACAGAAGGCCGTACATAAGGCTTGTCGGGCGTGGTGTGTCATCAAGCGGGTTTGGATATGGATTCGTATGCGTATTGCTTACTTCGTCAATCAGTACCCGAAGGTGAGTCACAGTTTCATACGGCGCGAAATCCTGGCGATTGAACGCCTGGGCATTACGGTTCAGCGCATTGCCCTGCGCGGATGGGACGCCCAGTTGCAGGACCCTGAGGATGTCTGCGAGAAAGCCAAAACGGTGTATGTGCTACAGCATGGGCTGTCGGGTTTGCTCAAACCGCTCTGGCGCGTGCTGCGGGCACAACCACGGCGTTTCGGCCAAACCCTGAGCCTGGCCTTGCGCATGGGATACAGGGCGGACCGCGCCTGGCCGTATCACCTGGTATACCTGGCCGAAGCCTGCCAGGTATTGCTCTGGCTGCAGCAAAGCGGGGCTTCCCACGTTCATGCCCACTTTGGCACCAACTCCGCTGAAGTCGTCATGCTCGTCCACGCACTGGGTGGGCCGCCGTTCAGTTTCACCGTCCACGGACCGGAGGAGTTCGACAAGCCGCAGTTCCTGCACCTGGGCGACAAGGTCGACCGTGCAGCGTTCG
Organism: Pseudomonas sp. KCJK9111; assembly: GCF_046231935.1. Taxonomy (NCBI): domain Bacteria; kingdom Pseudomonadati; phylum Pseudomonadota; class Gammaproteobacteria; order Pseudomonadales; family Pseudomonadaceae; genus Pseudomonas; species Pseudomonas sp. KCJK9111. The sequence continues at coordinate 35,922 of NZ_JBJJMO010000027.1, forward strand.
TAGCAGCTGTCAGTGCCTACGGACGCAGCCAGCTGTATCGCTGGGTGGCGCACGCCAACTGGCCGAAGGTCAAGGTGGTGCATTGCGGTCTGGAACGCGCGTTTCATGAGGTGCCCAGCGTGGCGATACCACAGGCCCCGAGACTGGTTTGCGTGGGCCGCCTGTGCGAGCAGAAAGGCCAGTTACTGCTGCTGGAGGCCGCGTCGCGGCTGGCGGCGCGTTCCATAGCCTTCGAGCTGGTGCTGGCCGGTGATGGCGAGATGCGCGGCGAGATAGAGCGGTTGATCGCCCATCATGGCCTGCAGCAACAGGTGCGCATCACCGGCTGGATCGGCAGTGAGCAGGTGCGCGAGCACATGCTTGCGGCGCGTGCCTTGGTGCTGCCCAGCTTCGCCGAAGGGTTGCCCGTGGTCTTGATGGAGGCCATGGCGCTGCGTCGTCCTGTGCTGAGCACCTATGTGGCAGGTATCCCCGAACTGGTGCGCCCTGGCGAGAACGGCTGGCTGGTGCCAGCGGGGGACGTCGAACAATTGACCGAAGCCATGGCTGACTGCCTCCAGCAGCCGGTCGAGGCGCTGCAGCAGATGGGCGAAGCCGGCCATGCGCGGGTGTTGGAGCGGCATGATGTGGACACTGAGGCGGCCCGGCTGGCCGAGTATTTCAAGGCAACGGCATGATCACTGTATTGACGTTCTTATTGGGGGGGCTGGCGCTCCTAGTCTCGGTTCCGGTGCTGGTGCTGCTGGGGCAGGTGTTGCTGGCCTACCTTCCCGCTCGTGCGCAACCCGTCGCTGCCCGGGCGCGCCCGCAGCTTGCCGTGCTGGTCCCGGCCCATGACGAGGCCAGCATCATCGCCGCCACGCTCGCGAGCCTGGTGCCGCAACTGCAAGCCGGTGATCGCCTGCTGGTCGTGGCCGACAACTGCAGCGACGACACAGCGCGACGGGCCGAGGAGGGCGGTGCTGAAGTGGTTGTGCGTCAGGATGCCTTGCGCCGGGGTAAAGGCTATGCGCTGGACTTCGGTATGCGTCACCTGGCCGCCGACCCGCCCCAGGTGGTGATCATCGTCGATGCCGATTGCCGTGCTGAGCAAGGGGCGCTCGAACAATTGGCCCTCCGCTGCGCGCAGAGCGGCCGGCCGGTGCAGGCGCTGTACCTCATGAAGGCGCCGGCAGGTGCCGGTCTCAAGGTGCAGGTGGCCGAGTTCGCCTGGCGGGTCAAGAACCTGGTCCGGCCCCGTGGCTGGGCACGGGTGGGCTTGCCCTGCCAGCTCATGGGCTCGGGCATGGCGTTCCCGTGGCAGGACTTGGCCGCCGTAGACCTGGCCAACGGGCATCTGGTCGAAGACGTGAAATTGGGCCTGGACCTCTGCCAGCGGGGCACGCCATCGTTGTTCTGTCCGCAGGCGCTGGTCACCAGTCAGTTCCCGACCAGTGAGCAAGGCCTTAACAGCCAGCGCACGCGTTGGGAGCACGGGCACCTGGGGCTGATGCTGGCCGATGCGCCCCGTCGCGCCTGGGCTGCCTTCAGCCAGCGCAACGTGGCCTTGGCCGGTTTGACCCTGGACGTGCTGGTGCCTCCGCTGGCCCTGCTGGTCCTGATGTTGCTGGGGCTCAACGCCCTTACCTGGGTGGCCTACGCCGTGACAGGCGTGACGACACCTGCCTGGATGGCCCTGAGTGCATTGCTACTATTGGCGCTTGCCGTGCTGCTGGCCTGGGCCCGATTCTGCCGCGACGTGATCCCGTTCTCGGTGCTGCTGTATGCGCCGTTCTACGCCTTGCGCAAGGTGCCGGTGTACGTGGGCTTCCTGATCAAGCGCCAGGTGGAGTGGGTGCGCTCTCGCCGGGAGGACGATTGATGGCCGCAAAGCAGTGGCCAGCACGGTGGCACGCGGTGATCGACCAGCTGCAGGTGGTCGAGGATAGCGAGGCTGCTGAGCGCCTGCTGCACGCCTTGGCTGCCCCTGTAGCCCCGACCGTGCTGGGCTTCGTCAATGCCCATGCCATGAACCTGGTCGTTCGCGACGACGCCTATGGCGAGGCGCTGCTGGGCGCCGATGTGCTGCTGCGCGATGGCTCGGGCATGGCGATGCTGTACCGTCAGCTCGGGTTGGCGCCAGGGTTGAACATGAACGGCACGGATTTCATTCCTCGGCTGGTGCACGCCTACGCAGGGCGCCGCGTGGCCTTCTGGGGCACCCGCCAGCCTTATCTGGGGCAGGCTGTTCAGTGCTGCGTTGCCACCTATGGCGTCACGCCGGTTTCGGTGCATGACGGCTTCGCCGACGTGTCGACGTACCTGCACCTGGCGACCGAGCATCGGCCGGATCTGATCCTGCTAGGCATGGGCATGCCCAAGCAGGAGGCCGTGGCGGCTGCGCTCAAAGGCACGGGCCTTGTGTGCACGATCGTTTGCGGCGGCGCCGTGCTGGACTTCATGGGCGGCAAGGTCCATCGCGCACCGGCCTGGGTCAGGCGGCTGGGTGCAGAGTGGTTGTACCGCTTGCTGTGCGAGCCCCGGCGGCTGTTCATGCGCTACGTGGTGGGCAACCCGCTGTTCCTGTTACGCGCCCGGCGGTTCGCCCGGGCAGGGCGAGCGCTGCATCCTGGCGGCTGACGACATGGCGCGGTCGCCCGAAGGCACCGCGCAGCCAAGGACGGGCTGCTACAGTGATATCACAGCTACAGACACCCGCGCGCGCCTGCTGCTGTACCGGCTTAGCCAACGCTGTCCTTCAGTATCAAGGGGCGATTACAGGCCCTGGCCATGTACCCATCGATGAGGTCTGAAATGGTGTTCGAACCCCGAAGCAGCCGGCCTTTGCTTCAGCGCAGAAGCAGCGTCAGCAACGCCGTGCAAGCCGGTCTGGATGGCGTGGCGGTGACCGGTATTGCCTGGTACCTGATCTACGACCAGTTCGGCTACATCACGTCCGACTACGTCATCATGTTGCTGTTGCTGATCGGGGCACTGGCGGTCATCTACGATCATTACGCCATCTATCGCACCAACGTCGGGCTGTCGATCAAGGCGTTCCGGCTGTTCAAGGCATGGTCGGCAACGTTTTGCTTTCTGGTGGTCATGGCCTTTCTGACCAAGCAGAGCGAAACCTATTCACGGCTGTTGGTGGTGGAATTGTTCGTCATCGGCTACATCGCCCAGCTGTTTCTGCATGTTGCCGTGCGTGAACTGCAAAAACGCTTTACCGCCCACGCCCGCCTTGAGAACGCCCTGATCATCGGCGACGGTGACCTGGCCAATTTTCTCTATCAGAAAATCAGCAGCAACCCCTGGTTCGGGGAACGGGTGGTAGGCTGCGTGTTGACCGCAGAAGCCGCGCCGCACGGCGACGACGTCGAGCACGGCAAGCAGCGCCTGCCGGTGCTGGGGCATATCAGCGATTTGGACGGCATCGTCGCCCAGCATGGCATCCGCACGGTCTACCTGGTGACGCCACTGGGAGGCTCGCAAGTCATCAGCGACGTCTATTTCAAACTGCTCGACAAATGCATCGCAGTGAACTGGGTGCCCGATATTTTCTCCCTGCGCCTGATCAACCACAGCGTGCGCGAAATCGCCGGTATTCCTGTCCTGACCCTGTCTGAGACCCCCTTGACCGGCATGAGCCTGTTCCTGAAGAACCTCGAGGATCGCGTCCTGGCGGCACTGATTCTGCTGTGCGCATCGCCGGTGTTGCTGGCCGTGGCCCTGGCGATCAAGCTCGACAGCCCAGGCCCGGTGTTCTTCCGCCAGGAACGCACGGGCTGGACCGGGGAATCGTTTCGGATCTGGAAATTTCGCAGCATGCATGTTCACCAGCCCGAAGCCGGGCAGATCAAGCAGGCACAGAAAAACGACCCGCGCCTGACCCGGGTCGGCGCCTTCATCCGGCGCACCAGCCTTGATGAGCTGCCGCAGTTGTTCAATGTGCTGACGGGCGAGATGTCACTGGTTGGCCCCAGGCCCCATGCATTGCAGCATGACACCTTGTACTCCCAGGACATCGTCGACTATTTCGCACGCCACAATATCAAGCCTGGCATGACCGGCCTTGCGCAGGTGCGGGGTTTCAGGGGTGAGACCAAGGACATCGAGCAGATGATCCAGCGTGTGGATTCCGACATCGAATACATCAACAATTGGTCTCTGTGGTTGGATTTCGTGATCTTGGTGCGCACCCTCAACGCCTTTACCGGCAAGCAGGCGTATTAGCGACCCGATCCAGATATGCCCGGTGCTTTGCGCTAGAGCTCTTGCGGTGCGCCAGAGAGGGGATGCAACTCACGAAACGCTTGCGCCTCTGCCACCAGCCAGTCGTGTACCGCACGTGCGCCGGGCTGGTTCAATCCGCCAGGCGGGTAGTGCACCACGTAGCGCTTGTGGTTGGGGATGGCGACCCCAAATGGCACGATCAGCGCGCCACGCTCCAGTTCGTCGTTGAGTAGGGTACGCCGGGCAATGGCCACGCCAAGGCCCGCAATGGCCGCCTCGATGGTCAGGTGGTTGCGGTTGAAGGTGTGGCCACGCCGTACGGCTTGCGCCGGCGCACCGATGCCTTCCAGGTAGAACTCCCATTCGGCATATTCCGAGCTGCCTCGCCAGGCCGTGATGTCGTGCAGCAACGGGTAGTGCATCAAGTCCGCTGGCCCGTGCAGCGGGGGACGCCCACGCAGCAGGGCCGGGGAGCAGACCGGGAAGATCTGCTCGGCCAGAAGCGCCGTCGACAGCATGCCGGGGTAGCTGCCGTCGTTGAGGTCGATCGCCAGGTCAAAATCCCCAGGCGTCAGGGCCTGTGCGCTGTCCTCGGCCACCAGCCGCAGCTCGATGTCAGGGTAGCGTTGCTGGAACCGTGACAGCCGCGGGGTCAGCCACTTGGCCAGGAATGAGGGGATCGAGCGCACCCGTACGGTGCCGCGTATTTCACCTGCATCCAGGCGCACCAGTTCCGCCTCGATGCTGCCATAGGCGTCTGCCACCGTCTGAGCCAGGCGCTGGCCTTCGGCGCTCAGTTCCACGCCACGGGCGCGGCGCAGGAACAGCCGATAACCCAGACGCTCCTCCAGTTGGCGCATCTGCTGGCTTACGGCCCCAGGGGTGATATGCAGCTCTTCGGCGCAGCGGGTGAACGACAGGTGACGGGCGGCACAGGCGAACACGTGCAGCCAGACAAAGGATTGCCCTGTCAGTTGGCGTCTCATGGTTTAGTCCTGCTAAAGGCTGGCTTAGGAAGTTTCGTTGGTCATTTGTAGCACAGGCGCGCAGTATCTCGCGAAATGGGCCTGTGCGCCCGAGGTTTTCAAGTGTTGGGTGTTTTGGCAGCAGCAACCGCCCGTCAGGTATTAGCATGGCTATCAGTGTTTTCGACCTTTTCAAAATCGGTATCGGCCCTTCCAGTTCGCATACGGTCGGCCCCATGCGCGCCGCCGCCACGTTTGCCCAAGCGCTGCGCGAGCAAGGCTTGCTCAACAGCACCCAGCGTGTCGAAGTACGCCTGTATGGTTCGCTGTCGGCCACTGGCGTGGGCCATGCCACTGATCGAGCCTGCCTGCTGGGCCTGATGGGACAATGGCCAGACCGCATCGACCCTGCCACCATCGATGCGCGCATCGGCCAGGTGCTGCAAGAGCATTGCCTGATGCTCGACGGCAGCCATCCTGTGGCGTTCGACTACGCCCGCGACCTGCTGCTGCTCGATGAAAACCTGCCCTATCACCCCAACGCCATGCGCCTGGAGGCGTTCGACCAGCATGCCAGCCTGCTGCGCCAGACCTACTATTCGGTAGGCGGCGGGTTCATTGTCGAGGAGGCCGAGCTGACAGCGCCGGTGGGCCTGTCGCCAACCGTCACGCTGCCTTACGAGTTCGACAGCGCAGCCGAGCTGCTGGCGCTGTGTAGCCAGCATGGCCTGAGCGTTGCGCAGTTGATGATGGCTAACGAATGCGCGTGGCGGCCCAAGGCGCAGGTGCGCGACGGGCTGTTGCGCATCTGGGCGGCCATGCGCGAGTGCGTCGACAATGGGCTGCGCAACGAGGGCGTATTGCCGGGCGGCTTGCAGGTCAAGCGCCGGGCGGCCAAGTTGCACCGCAGCTTGCAGGAGCTGGGCAAGCCCAATGTCATCGGCTCTACCTTGAGCGCCATGGAGTGGGTCAACCTGTTCGCCTTGGCCGTCAATGAAGAGAATGCCGCCGGTGGGCGCATGGTCACCGCACCCACCAATGGCGCGGCCGGCATCATCCCGGCCGTGTTGCACTACTTCATGAAATTCAACCCCGGCGCCTGCGATGACGACGTGGTGGATTTCCTCCTGGCGGCTGCGGCCGTGGGCATCCTGTGCAAGAAGAATGCGTCGATTTCCGGCGCCGAGGTGGGCTGCCAGGGCGAGGTGGGCTCAGCGTGCTCGATGGCAGCCGCAGGCCTGGCGCAGCTGCTGGGCGCTACGCCCCCGCAGCTGGAAAATGCCGCTGAAATTGCGCTGGAGCACAACCTGGGCCTGACCTGTGACCCGGTCGGCGGCCTCGTTCAGGTGCCCTGCATCGAGCGCAATGCCATCGCCGCGGTCAAGGCGATCAACGCCGTGCAAATGGCGCTGCGCGGTGACGGGGAACACTTCATTTCCCTGGACCGCGTGATCCGCACCATGCGCGATACCGGTGCGGACATGCACGCCAACTACAAGGAAACTTCTCGCGGCGGCCTGGCCGTCGCGTTCGTGGAGTGTTAAGCACTCTGCGCTTCAGCGCAGGGCAGTCGAACCCGGGCTGCTGTGCATGGCCTGTTTGAACAGGCCCTTGAGTTGTTCGTTGCCCGCGTCAATCAAGTGGTTGTCATCGAAATACAGCGGCCTGCCGTCCTTTGAACCCATGCACTTGCCGTTCGGGCACAAGTAGGGCACCGGGTCGACGATACCTGCGTGGCAGCGTTCGGCCGCCGTCTCGATGGCTTGCAGGGCAAGGCGGTTGCGGGCCTGGTAATCGCTCACAGGCGTGACGATGTCGCTGTTCATGCCCAGAAGCCGGTGCTGCAGGGTCAGGCCCTTATAGATACTGAAGGGCATTTCCGGCACCGGCTTGACGATGTACACCGGGCGATTGCGTGCCAGCATGCACACCGTTTGGGTGTAGGTCTGGATGAACTGCCGTTCGAATTGCGGGCCGCTTTGGTGCTTGTCGCCGTTGAAGTAGACGCTATAGCCACTGTGCCGGCGCTGGTCGGTATACAGCGCTGCGCGGCTGAACAGGAACAAGGGTACGCCAGGGTAGTCCGTGGCCAGTTGGGCGAACTTGTCGGCGTTGAAGGCTTTGCAGTGCTGCTCGACGTCCTTGTCGCCCATTTCGAAGTCGATCAGGGTAGGGCAGCCGGCCCGTGCCCAGCCCATCGCCGCGCCGGGGTTTTCCAGCATCAAGGCCGCGGCGGTGGATTGGGCATGGCTGTCGCCCAGCAGAAGGGCCGAGATATCGCCGGTGCCCAATACGCACTGTGCGGCCCCGTACGGGTTGGTGTCGCAGTGCTGTGCGTACAGCTTGCTGTCGTACTCCGGCTTGCCGTCATCGTGGGCCCAGCGCAGTTGCGGGTTGTGCTTGATTGCCGAGGCCACGGCCCCTGCCGCCGCCACCCACACCAGGCCCATACCTGCGTAACGGGCAAGGCCCAGTACCGGGCGCTTGAGGGCGCGTGTCCTGCTTTCGATCAACCCATAGGACGCCGCGCCCAGCGCAACCGACAACAGCACCGCACAGGTAACCGCGCGCCAGTCTTGCAGCAGCCCGCAGGTATAGAGCAACACCACCAATGGCCAATGCCAGAGGTAGATCGAATAAGACGTCTTGCCCAGGAATGCCAGCGCTCGGTTGCGTGCGAACAGGCTGTTGGCATTGGCGTGGATCACCAGCAGGGTGCCGATCACCGGTATCAGGGCCAGGTAACCCGGCCAGGTCGCGTCGTGGGGCAGCAGTGCCAGGGCGCCTGCAATCAGTGCAAGGCCCAGGCCCTCGCACAGTGCCGCAGCCCTGGGCGAAAGCGCGAGCGGATACAGGAACACCAGCCCACCGGCCAGCATTTCCCACGCCCGGGTGGGCAGCAGGAAGAACGATGTGACCGGATGGCCTGGGCTGTAGAGCGCCGAGAACACCAGCGAGCCGGCACCAAGCGCCAGCACGAGCCGTTTGAAGGTAGGCGGTGCGCACACCTTGTGCAGGCCCATCAGGATCACGGGATAGATCAGGTAGAACTGCCACTCCACCGACAGCGACCAGGTGTGCAGCAGCCAGTTTTCCTGAAGCGGTGCATCGAAATAACTGCCGTCACGGGCGAAATAATGGTTGGACGTGAACAGCAGGCTTTCCTTGCTGGTGCGCAGCAACTCCCGGTAGTCGTCCGTCGCCAGGAAGAAATACCCGAACACGGCCAGGGCGATGCACAACCCCAGCAGCGCCGGAATGATTCGCCTGGCCCTGGCCGCGTAGAAACCGATCAGCGAGAACTGCTGCTTGTGCAGGCCACTCACGATGATCCGGGTCATCAGGTAGCCCGAAATCACGAAGAACACATCCACGCCGAGAAACCCGGCCGAGAACCCCGGGATCTTGAAGTGGTACAGCACGACCGATATGACGGCCAACGCCCGCAGGGCGTTGATGTTCTTGTGAAACAGCATGGGAGGGGTCCTGATCTGGCCTGGGCCGAGTGGCCCGCTTCCTTTTGGCATGGTCGGCGCGACCATGCATTTCAAGGGGCGCAGACTACCACATGGCCCATGGCCTGTACCTGAACGACTTCACCCCAGGGCCTCGCGCAGCCGGTACCACAACATGCCAAGGGCCAGCAGGGGCGAGCGCAGCGCTCTGCCGCCGGGGAACGTGAGGTGGGGCACGGCGCTGAACACATCCAGCCCCTTGCTTTGCCCCAGCGCGATGCTCTGGGCAAGCAGCCTGGCCGTCCAGTGTGTGACGTTCAGCCCATGGCCCGAATAACCCTGGGCATAGTAGACGTTGGGATGATCACGCAGTCGCCCGACCTGTGGGAAACGGTTGGCCGTGATGCCGATCAGGCCGCCCCATTGATAGTCGATGCGCACTTCGCCCAACTGTGGGAATACCCGCTGCACCTTGGGCCGCATGTACGCGGCGATATCGCGGGGATCGCGCCCGGAGTAGTGGCAGGCACCGCCGAACAGCAAGCGCCGGTCGGCGGTCAGGCGATAGTAATCCAGCCCCACTTTCTGATCACACAAGGCCATGTCTTGGGGGATGAGCGACATTGCGACCGTTTCCTCCAGTGGCTCGGTCACGACCACGTAGCTGCCCGCTGGCAGCACCTTGCCGCTGAGCCTGGGCTCCAGGCCCTCAAGGTGGGCATTGCAACCCAGTACCAGGCTGGCAGCGCGCACCTTGCCGTGCGCGGTGTGCACCGTTACGGTGGAGCCATGGTCGATGCGCATGACCGGGCTCTGTTCAAAGATCTGCACCCCCAGCGACTGCGCCGCTCGGGCTTCGCCCTGCACCAGATCCAATGGGTGCAGATGCCCTGAACCCATGTCCACCATGCCGCCTGCATAACGGTCGCTGCCAACCACTTCGCGCAGGCGCTCTGCCGGCACCCGGTAGGTGTGAGGCTGGTACCCCAAGGCTGCCAGCTCCTGCTGCTCGGCGGCAAAGGCCGCGAACTGGGCGGGGGTATTGGCCAGCTCGCAGAAGCCCCAGCGCAGGTCGCATGCTATGCCGTGGCGGGCGATGCGCTCAGCCACCAGGGTCACCGAGTCGATGCCTGCCTGCTTCAGATACTTCACGCCGTCCTCGCCCACGTACCGAGCGAAGCCGTTGACGTCATGGCCGATGCCACGGATCAGCTGGCCGCCATTGCGCCCGCTGGCACCCCAACCCACGCGCCGGCCTTCGAGCAGCACCACCGACAGGCCGCGCTCGGCGAGTTCCAGTGCGGTGTTGACCCCTGTCAGGCCGCCGCCGACGACGCACACATCGGCATCGACTTCGCCGTCGAGGTACGGATAGCGGGTTGTGTCACGGGCAGTGGCCGCATAGTAGGACGCGGTATGTTCGGCAGATAAAGGCATGGGTAAGGCTCACTCAGCGATTGGACTTGATCTTGGTCCAGGCGCGCGTCATCACGCGCATGATCTTCGGGCTTTGGGTCGTGGAGATGTACAACTTGTCCAGCACCTGCTGGGGTGGGTAGACCTCGGGGTTGTTCACCAACGCCGGGTCCATGAATGCTTTGGCATCGGGGTTGGCATTGGCATAACCGACCGTCGCGCTGACCTTGGCGATCACCTGTGGGTCGAGCAGGTAGTTGATGAAGGCCAGGGCCTGGTCGGGGTTGTTGGCATCCTTGGGGATGGCCAGCAGATCGAACCACAGGTTGCTGCCCTCCTTGGGGATGCTGTAGGCGATCTTCACACCATTGTTGGCCTCTGCCGCGCGGTTGGCAGCCTGGAACACATCGCCCGAATAGCCAAAGGCGATGCAGATGTTGCCGTTGGCCAGGTCCGAGACGTACTTGGAGGAATGGAAGTAGGTGATATAGGGGCGCAGGGCCAGCAGGCGCGCCTCGGCCTTGGGATAGTCCGCTGCGTTCTCGCTGCGCGGGTCCATGCCCAGGTAGTTGAGCATGGCCGGGAACAGCTCATCGGGCGAATCCATGAAGGCCACGCCGCACTGCTTGAGTTTCTTGAGGTTTTCGGGCTCGAACAGCACCGCCCAGGAGTCCACCCGATCGATGCCCAAGGCGGCCTTGACCTTGTCCACGTTGTAGCCGATGCCGTTGGTCCCCCATAGGTAGGGCACTGCATAGCGGTTACCGGGATCGTTCTGCTCCAGCAGTTTGAGCAGCTTGGGGTCCAGGTGTTGCCAGTTGGTCAGCTTGCTGCGATCAAGCGGCAGGAAGGCGCCCGCCTGAGCCTGGCGTGCCAGGAAGTGGTTGGACGGCACCACCACGTCATAGCCGGTGCGACCTGCCAGCAGCTTGCCTTCGAGGGTCTCGTTGGAGTCGAACACGTCGTACACCACCTTGATACCGGTGCTGGCCTGAAAGTCCGCCAGCGTCGTGTCACCGATATAGTCGGTCCAGTTGTACACGCTGACCGTCGGCGCTGCCTGGCTGGTGGCCGCGAACAACAGGGTGAATGCAGAAGGGATCAGGGCTTTCAGGTAATGCATGACGACACCTCGTTGGCATTGTTGTGGGTGTGCGGTGCTAAGGGGCCGCGCTGCGGCCCCTGCAGGATCAGACGCTCAGCATCAGGAACTCGCGCTCCCATGAGCTGATGACGCGCTTGTAGTTCTCATGCTCGGCGCGCTTGACCGCCACGTAGCCCTGCACGAATGACTTGCCCAGGTACTTTTGAACGGTCTGGCAGTCTTCCATGTGCTGCAGCGCATCCTCGATGGTGATCGGCAAGCGCAGGTTGCGCCGTTCGTAAGCCCGGCCCTGGACCGGCGCGCTGGGGTCGATCTGCTCGACCATGCCCAGATAGCCGCACAGCAGACTGGCGGCGATGGCCAGGTAAGGGTTGGCGTCTGCGCCCGGCAAGCGGTTTTCCACGCGCATCGACTCGGGCGTGGACGTGGGAACGCGCAGGCCAGCGGTGCGATTCTCTTCGCCCCACTCGACGTTGACCGGGGCAGAGGTGTCCGGCAAGAACCGGCGGAACGAGTTGACGTTGGGGGCGAACATCGGCAGCAACTTGGGTATGTACCGTTGCAGACCGCCGATGTGGTGCAGGAACAACTGGCTCATGCTCCCGTCATCGTTGGCGAACACCGGCTTGCCCGTGGCCACGTCGAGCACGCTTTGGTGCAGGTGCATGGCACTGCCGGGTTCATCGGTGATGGGCTTGGCCATGAACGTGGCCGCCACGTTGTGCTTGAGGGCCGCTTCGCGCATGGTGCGCTTGAACACCGTGATCTGGTCGGCCAGGTCAAGCGCGTCACCGTGGCGGAAATTGATCTCCATCTGCGCCGGGCCGTCTTCATGGATCAGGGTGTCCAGGTCCAGCCCCTGCAGTTCGCACCAGTCGTAGACGTCCTCGAACAAGGGGTCGAACTCGTTGGCCGCGTCGATGGAGAACGACTGGCGCCCACTCTCGGCACGCCCGGAGCGGCCCAGCGGCACCTGCAATGGCAGGTCCGGGTCTTCGCAGCGCTGGGTGAGGTAGAACTCCATCTCAGGGGCCACGATGGGTTGCCAGCCTTTATCGGCATACAGTTGCAGCACTTTCTTAAGAACGTTTCTAGGTGACAGCTCGATCGGGTTGCCCTGTTTGTCGAAGGTGTCATGGATCACGATGGCGGTCGGCTCGATTGCCCAGGGGATTTGGTACACCGCGCTGGGGTCAGGCCGGCAGATCATGTCGATGTCGGCCGCATCGAGCAGGCTGTAGTAGATGTCATCGTCGACATAGTCGCCGGTGACGGTCTGCAACAGTACGCTCTCGGGCAGGCGCATGCCCCGTTCGTGCAGGAACTTGGCGGTAGGGGCGATCTTGCCGCGGGCGATGCCGGTCAAGTCGCTGATGACGCATTCGACCTCGGTGATGCGGTGCTCTTTCAGCCAGGCGGACAGCTGATCGAAGGGGGCGTTCATACGGACCTCTTGAGGTTATCGGTGAGTGCGCGGCATCACGGGTGAACAGGCATTGGCTTCCCAGTCGACGCGCTGGCGACTATCTTGGTCGCAGTCCCGGCTACGATCTATCCACTTTCTACGCTGTCGAATGCACCATAAGAGTGCACAAAGGATGTCGCGTGAATACCGCAGATGCCTTGCAGGTCCAGGCTTATCACACTCACGATGTCACCGAGCAGATCCGCGTCACACCTGGGTGGCAGCAGCATTACCGGCAAATGTCGCCGGGTCATTTCAGCGGCGAGCTTCGCTTTCTGGGGCTGGACGGGCTGCAGGTGTACGAAGAGCGGCTCAACACCCGGGTGGAACAATTCTTTCGACCGCCCCCGGGCTCGCTGACCTTCTGCTTCGACCGAAGCGAGAACAACCTGTATCTGCTCAATGAGCATACCCGCAACATCTGGATCACCCCTGAGCACTACCAGGAAGTGGCCGTGGTGTTCGAGCAGGCCTTCCTGCTCAGCCATGGGCTGGACCTCGAACGCCTTGATGGCCTGTTCATGGTGCCGCTGGGCAGCGGGCAAACGGCGCTGTTTGGCAGTTGGCTCAGCGCCACGCTGACCCACCTGGGGCAGTCACAGGGTTGTGTGCAGGGGCAAGCCCTGGCCGAGCAACTGCTGCAGGATTGCCTGTTCATTCTGGATAACGCCTGCCAGCGCCTGCAGGGCGTGGCACTGGGGCAGCGGGGGGAGGCAAGGGCCATTATGCGCCGTGTCAGTGACTGGGCCGCCGATTGCCCCGAGCAGACCTTGAACCTGGTCGAGCTAGCCAGCGTTGCAGGCGTTTCGCTGCGCCAATTGCAACAGGCATTCAAGGCCTTCACAGGGATGACCCCTGCGCACTGGTTGCGGCTAAGACGCCTGAACGGCGCCCGGCGGGATCTGCTCAATGGGGCCAGCGGCACTGTAGCCGAAGTAGCGATGCGGTGGTCATTCTGGCATTTAGGAAGGTTTTCAAACAGTTACAGGCATTTGTTCAAGGAACTTCCCAGCGACACGCTGCGGCGCGCCAAGGGTTGAGCAGCCCCCGCATTGCGGCATGACGATCCAAGGGTTCTTGGTGCCTGCATCAGGGCGATAAAGTTGCTATCGTGCCGCCCTGATAAACACCTGAGGTGCCGATGTTCTACCTGCCTTTGCCCAGTGACCAGGCCGACAACCTCGCCGCCGGCACCTGTGCCGATCCACTTGCCTCTGCCAGTGTGCTGCAAGCGGCTGCCGTGCTGTTCGTCCAGCGCCTGGCCAGTCAACGGACGCCGCTCACGGCCGATGCCCAGGAGCGGCGCTTCGCCGAGGTGGTGCGCATTGCACAGCAGGTCGAACAGGCAGCGCCCGGGCGTTTTCAGGCACAGGTGCAGCAGCAATTCGACCGCGAAGTGTTCGCCATGGGCCTGGGCATGCTGGGCGAAAATGGTGTTGCGCTGTTGTCGCCTGAGGTTGCTCATTCGCCGGACGAGTTGCTGGACGATCAGGGGCAGTGGAACTACCAATTCGCCGACCTGTACCGGCAGCGCGTCACGCCCCTGCATGCCGTACACCTGCCGTCGCTGGCCAGCGATCTTAGGCTCAGTGATCAGCAAAACCGTCTGTTGCGTGAGTTTCTCAGCGGGGTGGACGAATCGGTGGCTGTGCAGGGTTTTGCAGGCACCGGCAAGACCTTTCTGATTCATCAGTTCGCCAGGTTGCTCGATCCGCAGCGCACCTTGCTGCTGGCCCTGACCGAGGGGCAACTGCGCGCGCTGCAGGCGCGGGTAAAGGATGCCAAGGCCTACACGGCCATGACATTCGGGCAACTGGCCGATGAGCTCCTGAACCGCGATCTGACCCGCACCGGCTGGCGATTGCGCGACCCGTACCGCACCCGGCAGTCCTGGCGACCGCAGGAGGCGCAGATCGTGCGCTGGCTCGGCTTGCCCGACGTCGGGCCGCTGGCCGCCGTCGACGTGGTGGGCGTGTGCGTACGCGCGGTGCGCGCCTTTTGCCACAGTGGCGACGCGCAGATTGGCTTGCACCATTTGCCGTCGTCCGTACCGGGTAGCACGCCGCTGGACCAGCACGTGCTGCTCGAAAAGGCGCGCCTTTACTGGCAGGCGCTGATCCGCCCCCCGGCCAGGGACATTCAGTTGCCGCTGCGCGATTATCACCGGGTCAAATTGCTTGCCCTGACCGGCTACCTGATCGATGCGCGATACACCCATGTCATCGTGGACGAAGCCCACGAATTGTCAGCGCCCATGCTCGAAGTGCTCGACCGCAGCCCGCAATCGGTGATTGCGCTGGGTGACGAGTTGCAGAACCTCAATGGCCTGAGCGCCCATCACGGCGGGTTCATTCGTCAACGCTACATCGACCATTCGTTGCGGGTCGGGCCGGCCATGGACAATGTGCTCAACCCGTTGATTCAGGCGCATCCGGCTGCCATCCAGGCTGCGTTCAGCGGCAGTGCTGAGCATTACACGCGCGTCAGTTTCTTCGACAGCGTGACCGTGCCCGAGCAGCCAACGGCCTTGATCGTCGAGGATGAGTGGGGCCTGTTCGGTTGGTTCCAGCGCCTGACGCATCTTGGCGTTGCGTTCGTGATGCTGCACGGGGCACGCAAGGACTTCGAGCTGTTTGTCGAAGACTGCATCGAGCTGTACCGCCACGGTACACGGCCGCGGCACCCGATGCTGTTCCGCTACGCCAGCTGGCAGGCACTGGCCGAGCACAAAGGGGAGGACAAGGCGTTCATCGCCGTGGCTTCGATGCTGGGCAAGGGGTATACCTCGCAGCATTTTGCCAAGGCCAAGAGCCGCTACCGCTGGGACAAGGCGCCCAAGCTGTTCCTGGGGCGGGTCAGGGATGTGAAGAACATGGAGTTCGCGCGGGTGATGGTGTCGCCGGAGCTGATGGTGCCGCAACAGGTGACAGGCAACCGCAACGAGCGCGCCCGGCTGCTGGCGGGGCTGTACACGGCCTGTTCCAGGGCTCGACACGAGCTGATCGTGCCGGGTGGGATGCTCGATTGGGTGAAGGATCAGGGGCAGGGGTGATAGCAGGTGGAGCGGGGGATCAGTGCTGCTAGGGAGGTGAAGGTGTGTAGGGGTTCAGACTTACTGGCAAATGCGGTAGAGGCGTGCGGTGATTTCAGGCGCTGGCATCGATTTGTCAGCGCCACTGAATGTTCTTGGCAAATCCCACCGGACCTGGCGGCGCTGGAAGCTTGGCAAACCCTCTGGTTTGAAATGGAAATCCTCAATGGGCTGGCGCTGGGCCAGTGGGAAGATCAAGGTCGCCCTGCAGACTGGTCGCAGTGCTGGCGTGATCAGTATCAGAAGGAGGCCTTGGCGCTGGTTTCCGATCTTGCCCGGCTACTTGAGCAGCTTGATCCAAGCAAGGGATATTCTCGTGGCGCTCAAGCAGACTGAGCGCTGGAGGGGCAGTTCGCACGAGCCCTGGCGGCAGATCCCGACTGACCTTTCACAAGGGCCAGCCATCGAATAATCAAGTACCGTTATTCAGGCGCGCGGCCATTGCTGTGATAATGCGGTCAATCATAAGGGCCTCTTCATGCTGACCATCTCCAATTCCGTTCAACTGCCGGACGCGGAAGTCGAACTGACCTACGTGCGCGCCCAGGGCGCAGGCGGGCAGAATGTCAACAAGGTGTCGAGTGCCGTGCACTTGCGATTCGACATTCCCGCTTCTTCATTGCCTGAGTTCTACAAAGGGCGACTGTTGGCATTGCGAGACAGCCGCATCACTGGGGACGGTGTGTTGATCATCAAGGCTCAGCAATACCGTACCCAGGAGCAGAACCGGGCTGACGCGCTGACGCGTTTGACCGAATTGATCGTGAGTGCAGGCAAGGTTGAAAAGAAGCGTCGGCCTACCAAGCCGACACTCGGTTCCAAAACGCGCCGCCTGGAGGGGAAGGCCAGGCGTAGCGGTATCAAGGCGGGCAGAGGGAAGGTGGAGTTTTAGCCGGGATCCATGATGCTCTCCGATGTGCCTTATCTACTGCACCAATCGTGATTTAAGTGGAAAGCCTAAAGCCTCGTATTTCATAGGCCAAATCGATCCCTTCGATAAAT
>NZ_JBJJMO010000028.1:0-51688 GCF_046231935.1 Pseudomonas sp. KCJK9111
AAGCTTAGCCTCGTGGGGTCGGGGATGTGTATAAGGGCCAGGGCCTACAGTGACTACCAGGCTTGCGCCAGCAAGCTGCTGCCCATGAACTACGACCAGGTGCGTCAGACCCAGGTGGGCTTCCCCGGTGGCGGCATCGTGCTGGATCAGGCGGCCAAGGCCCGCCTCGATGTGCTGCTCGAATACATGAAGGCCGACCCCAGCGTCAATCAGGTGGCCTTGGACGGGCATTCCGACAACAGCGGCAATCGGTTGACCAACCGCGACCTGTCCCGCCGGCGGGCACTGGCGGTCGCCGATTACCTCATGGCCCACGGCGTGCCTGAAAGCCAGATAACCGTGCGTTTCCACGGCGAGCGTTATCCGCTGGCCAAGAACAACAGCGCCGGCAATCGCGCCCGTAACCGGCGGGTCAACATCGAACTTGAGCGAGGCCCTGCCCAGGCGCAGCCCACGCAAAAGGCGGTCGAGGCCCCCGCCGCCCCCGCTGCCCCGGCGCAGGCTGCAAGTGCCACCAAGCCGGTCCCGGACAAACCCGCCACTGCCAAGTAGCGGCCGTCGCGCCATCGACAATTCTTGTCGCTTTGTCGTCAGAAGCTGTCGCGCCTCTATAAATTGAGCCTCAACGCCGTTAGAATCGGGCCTTTTCCGTACAACCCCGTGGAGTGATGGCATGGCGGACGTAAAAAAGGTCGTACTGGCGTATTCCGGCGGCCTTGATACTTCGGTGATTCTCAAGTGGCTGCAAGATACCTACAACTGCGAAGTGGTGACGTTCACCGCCGACCTGGGGCAGGGTGAAGAGGTCGAGCCGGCGCGCGCCAAGGCTCAGGCAATGGGCGTCAAAGAGATCTACATCGACGATTTGCGCGAAGAATTCGTGCGCGATTTCGTATTCCCGATGTTCCGCGCCAACACCGTGTATGAAGGCGAGTACCTGCTGGGTACCTCCATCGCCCGTCCGCTGATCGCCAAGCGTCTGATCGAAATCGCCAACGAAACCGGTGCCGACGCTATCTCCCACGGCGCTACCGGCAAAGGCAACGACCAGGTTCGTTTCGAACTGGGCGCCTATGCCCTCAAGCCCGGCGTCAAAGTCATCGCGCCATGGCGTGAATGGGACCTGCTCTCGCGCGAGAAACTGATGGACTACGCCGAGAAGCACGGTATCCCGATCGAGCGTCACGGCAAGAAGAAGTCGCCTTACTCGATGGACGCCAACCTGCTGCACATCTCCTATGAAGGCGGTGTCCTGGAAGATACCTGGACCGAGCATGAAGAAGACATGTGGCGTTGGAGCGTTTCGCCCGAAAACGCCCCAGACCAGGCAACCTACCTTGAGCTGACCTACCGCAACGGCGACATCGTCGCAATTGACGGCGTAGAGAAGAGCCCGGCCACCGTGCTGGCCGATCTGAACCGTATCGGCGGCGCCAACGGCATCGGTCGACTGGACATCGTCGAAAACCGCTACGTGGGCATGAAGTCGCGTGGCTGCTACGAGACCCCTGGCGGCACCATCATGCTCAAGGCGCACCGCGCCATCGAGTCGATCACCCTGGACCGCGAAGTCGCCCACCTCAAAGACGAGCTGATGCCCAAGTACGCCAGCCTGATCTACACCGGTTACTGGTGGAGCCCGGAGCGGGTCATGCTCCAGCAGATGATCGACGCGTCCCAGGTCAATGTGAACGGTGTCGTACGCCTGAAGCTCTACAAGGGCAACGTTACCGTGGTCGGCCGCAAATCCGACGATTCGCTGTTCGATGCCAACATCGCCACCTTCGAAGAAGACGGCGGTGCCTACAACCAGGAAGACGCAGCGGGCTTCATCAAGCTCAATGCGCTGCGTATGCGTATCGCTGCGAACAAGGGCCGTTCGTTGCTCTGATCCAGCAAGCCGTTCTTCAAAAACCCGGCCTGGTGCCGGGTTTTTTGCCTTTACTCGAGCGGGCTGACTGAAAGCCGGACACATTGCCCTCTTGGCACATTGCAGAACTGCCAGGTGCGAGCCGGCTCAGGCGCTTGGGCGAGCGCTTGCAACAACTCTTTTTCCATCAACTGACTCGCCTCTGGCCCGCTGAACATGAAGGTCACCGGCTCGCCGTGCACGATTGCGCTTGCGGTTGGCAGGGTCGTGGACGTGATCTTCCGGGCGCTCTGCGCACTGTCCACTGATTCGATACGCGATCCAGCAGGCGTATAGAAAGACTTGTGATTGAAGTTCAGCGTCAAGAAGAACAGGGCGGTCAGGAAGAAGGGAAAACCAACCAGAAACCATGTATACAGCGTCTGGCTGGCTTCGCTGAGAAAGGGCAAGGTAGCCAGGGCGGAGGCTTCGATTATGCCCGCAAAGATAGCGACGATTGTTAGCGGAGCAACGGGTTGTGCTTGATTCATGGAGCCTTCTCCTGCGCTTTCGTACATCTATAACCTAGGTCCTTGCTCAGCTAAACCCTGCACCGTTTCCCATACCGGGCCTGCGCCTGCCAAGCGCTTCAAGCGTCACGAACAACGGTGTCAGTGTTTGATGTGGAAGTTGTCGGGAGTTGTCCTCTAAGGGAGTTCTTATTCGCTTTTATTAATTAGCTTGTAACAACTCTTCATCTTGTGTGTAGGAAACTTCCGTAAGTTTAGTAAGCCGTGTCTGTACGTCCATTTCTAGGCGAAAATGCCGCGCCATGAGTTCTTCTCTCGGTTATCGTGGCCTGCCAATGCAACAGCAATGAATGGATATCGCATGAACAAAGTGCTTATCGTGGATGATCACCCTGTGATACGTCTGGCCGTACGCATGCTGATGGAGCGGCATGGGTACGATGTCGTCGCTGAAACGGACAACGGAGTGGCCGCGCTGCAACTGACACGGCAACATCTTCCCGATATCGTCGTGCTGGACATCGGCATACCCAAGCTCGACGGCCTCGAAGTCATAGCCCGCATGGCCAGTTCAAGCCCATGCAGCAAAGTACTCGTACTGACCTCCCAGGCACCCGGCAACTTCTCGATGCGGTGCATGCAGGCAGGGGCGGCAGGGTACGTGTGCAAGCAACAGGAACTGACCGAGCTGCTCAGCGCGATCAAGGCGGTGTTGTCGGGCTATAGCTACTTCCCCAACCAGGCGCTGCATGCCTCGCGAGGGCGCAGCGGCGGCAGTGAAGCGGAAATGGTCAACCGCCTTTCGGCAAGGGAGATGACAGTGCTTCAGCAATTGGCGCGGGGCCGGTCGAACAAGGAAATCGCCGACAGCATGTACCTGAGCAACAAGACGGTCAGTACTTACAAATCTCGGTTGCTGCTCAAACTCAACGCACGGTCATTGGTGGACCTGATCGAACTGGCGCAGCGACACGGGTTGAACTGATGGTATGCAGAGCCTCCTGCAGGAGGGCTCTGCACCGAATTCGAGGCCTGAACGGAGAGGGAGCGGGTCTTTCGGAGGCCCGCCAGCAAGCACCTACCTAGAGATCGTAATCGAAATCGGCCAGCTGCCTCTGCAGTCGACGTTCTTCCAACAGATTGTCGATGGTGCGACGTTTGCTCAGATTGGTTTTCGCCGGTTCCACTTGCGGCTCGACTTCTTCTTCAGCTGTCACAAAATCATCTTCAATCGCGAGGTCGTCTTTATCAGTGCTCATGAGTCGCTCCACGGCAAGGGCCAATGGCCGACCTTATAACCATAAAGCGAGCGATGGTAAAAAAGATTTTTTCAATCGAAGCGCAGTTTTTTTACTATTGCTTCAATCATCAGAGGTCTTGTGCTTGAATTCGCACAGGTCCTCGATTCGGCAACTGCCGCATCTGGGCTTACGCGCCTGACAGACATAGCGGCCGTGCAAGATCAACCAATGGTGTGCGTCGAGCAAGTAATCCTTGGGGACGAACTTGAGCAGTTTTTTTTCCACCTCCAGCACCGTCTTGCCCGGGGCGATGCCCGTGCGATTGCTGACGCGGAAAATATGGGTATCCACCGCCATGGCCGGTTGGCGAAACGCCGTATTGAGCACTACGTTGGCTGTCTTGCGGCCAACGCCCGGCAAGGCTTCGAGGGCCTCGCGCGTGTTCGGCACCTGCCCGTCATGCCGCTCCATGAGCAGGCGACAGGCCTCGATGACGTTTTTGGCCTTGCTGTTGTAGAGCCCAATGGTCTTGATGTACTGGCTCAGTCCGTCGACACCGAGCGCGTAGATAGCCTCAGGGGTGTTGGCAACTGGAAAAAGCCGCGCTGTCGCCTTGTTCACACCCACATCGGTGGATTGCGCGGAGAGAGTCACGGCTACCAACAGCTCGAAGGGTGTGGTGTAAGCCAGCTCGGTTTTGGGTGTCGGGTTGTCTTCGTGCAGTCGACGGAAGATTTCTCGACGTTTGACGGCATTCATGAATTCGTAGCGTTCCTGGAGAACATAAGCAGGCCGTTGGACTTGGCCGCTCTAGGCAAAGCGCAGCAGCCGGTGGCTGGGCGCCATTGTCGCAAGGCAGGGGCCTGCTGCAGGCCCCGCTTATGAGTCACTTGATGCGCTGACCGGGCTTGGCGCCGCTGTCGGGGCTGAGCAGGTAGATTTCTTCACCGCCAGGGCCGGCGGCCATCACCATTCCCTCGGAAACCCCAAAGCGCATTTTACGTGGCTTGAGGTTGGCGACCATCATGGTCAGCCGGCCTTCGAGCTGAGCGGGGTCAGGGTAGGCTGACTTGATGCCGGAGAAGACGTTGCGGCGCTCATCACCGATGTCCAGGGTCAACTGCAGCAGCTTGTCAGCACCCGGTACGGCCTCGGCCTTGACGATCAGTGCCACGCGCAGGTCGACAGCGGCAAAGGTGTCGAAGTCGACTTCCGCCGACAGCGGGTCCTTGTGCAGCTCGCCATTACCCACAGGTGCCTTGGGCTCCTCGGCGGCCAACAGGTCCTCCTTGCTGGCCGCGATCATGCCTTGCACCTTGGCAGGTTCAATGCGGCTGAGCAGGGCCTTGAATGGGTTGAGTGAGTGATTTTCCAGGCGCGAACGGTGATCGTCCCAGGTCAAGGGAGCCACATTCAGGAAAGCCTCGGCATCGGCCGCAAGCACTGGCAGCACAGGCTTGAGGAAGATCACCAACTGACGGAACAGGTTGATGCCCTGGGCGCAGATGGCTTGCACCTCATCTTGCCTGCCTTCCTGCTTGGCCAGCGACCAAGGCGCTTTTTCGGCAATCCAGGCATTGGCGCGGTCGGCCAGTGCCATGATCTCGCGCATGGCGCGTGCGAAGTCTCGGCCCTCGTACGCCTCGGCAATTGACGGTGCGGCTGCCAGGAAGGCTTCGGTCAGCTCTGGAGCTGCATCACCGGCCACCATCACGCCGTCGTTGCCTTTATGGATGAACCCGGCACACCGGCTGGCGATGTTGACCACCTTGCCCACCAGGTCGGAGTTGACCTTCTGCACAAAGTCCTCAAGATTCAGGTCCAGGTCATCGACCCCGCGACCGAGTTTGGCGGCATAGTAGTAACGCAGGTATTCGGGTTGCAAATGGTCGAGGTAGGTACGGGCCTTGATGAACGTGCCCCGCGACTTGGACATCTTCGCACCGTTGACGGTGAGGTAGCCGTGCACGTTGACCGCAGTCGGCTTGCGCAAGCCAGCGCCTTCGAGCATGGCGGGCCAGAACAGGGCATGGAAATTGACGATGTCCTTGCCGATGAAGTGGTAAAGCTCAGCGCTGGAGCCTTGGTTCCAGAAGGCATCGAAGTCCAGGTCCGGGCGACGCGCGCACAGGTTCTTGAAACTCGCCATGTAGCCGATCGGCGCGTCCAGCCAGACGTAGAAGTACTTGCCAGGCTCGCCAGGGATCTCGAAACCGAAATAAGGCGCGTCCCGGGAGATGTCCCACTCCTGCAGACCGGCATCCAGCCATTCGGCGAGCTTGTTGGCCACGGCGTCCTGCAACGTGCCGCTGCGCGTCCATTGCTGGAGCATGGCCTGGAAGTCGGGCAGCTTGAAGAAGAAGTGCTGGGAGTCGCGCAGCACCGGTGTAGCACCTGAAATGGCAGACTTGGGGTCTTTCAATTCGGTCGGTGCATAGGTCGCGCCGCATTTTTCGCAGTTGTCGCCATACTGGTCTTCGGCCGCGCACTTCGGGCACGTGCCCTTGATGAAGCGGTCTGCCAGGAACATGCCCTTTTCAGGGTCGAAGTATTGGGTCACCGAGCGAGTGGAGATATGCCCCGCCTCGCGCAGCCGGGTATAGATCATGCCCGACAGCTCACGGTTTTCTTCGCTGTGGGTGGAGTGGAAATTATCGAAGTCCACCAGGAAATCGGCAAAGTCGGCGCTGTGCTCGGCCTGTACGTTGGCGATCAGTTGCTCTGGCGTGATGCCTTCCTTTTCGGCTCGCAGCATGATGGCCGAGCCGTGTGCATCATCGGCACAGACATAGATGCACTGATTGCCGCGCAGCTTTTGAAAGCGGACCCACATGTCTGTCTGGATGTACTCGAGCATATGGCCAAGATGGATCGATCCATTGGCATAGGGCAGGGCGCTGGTGACGAGAATCTGACGTGGCTCGGACATGGTGGCTCGGCTACTTATCTGGCGACGGGTGAAAATGAGGATGATCGGCCACTATAAAGGGCTGACGAATATATTTCACCCCGCGCACGCATCTGCTGACGATTGACGGGTTAGGATAGGCGCTTGTTTTACATTCAGTTTGCCAATGGGAGTGTCCATGAGTGCCCTCAATCGCGCCGCCATCGAAGGCGTGCTTCGCCAGTACACCGACCCCTATCTCGACCAGGACCCGGTCACTGCCGGTTGCGTGAGTGCCATCGAAATCCAGGATGGGTGTGTCAGCGTACAGATGCAGCTCGGCTATGCCGCAGGCCTGTTCAAGCAGGGCTGGGCGCAGGTGCTGGAAACGGCGATCGGTAACCTTGAGGGTGTGACCCGCGCACAGGTGAGCATCGAGTGCGTGATCGCGGCCCACAAGGGCCAGGCCCAAGTGCCCGGCATGGCCAACGTGAAGAACGTCATCGCCGTGGCATCGGGCAAGGGCGGCGTGGGCAAATCCACCACCGCCGCCAACCTGGCGCTGGCACTGGCCCGTGAGGGTGCGCGCGTAGGCATCCTCGATGCGGATATCTACGGCCCCAGCCAAGGCGTGATGTTCGGCATCGCCGAAGGTACGCGGCCGCAGATTCGTGATCAGAAATGGTTCGTGCCTATCCAGGCCCATGGGGTCGAAGTGATGTCGATGGCATTCCTGACCGATGACAATACCCCCATGGTGTGGCGCGGTCCCATGGTCTCGGGGGCGCTGCTGCAGTTGGTCACCCAGACGGCCTGGAATGATCTCGATTACCTGGTCATCGACATGCCGCCTGGCACCGGCGACATCCAGCTGACGCTGGCGCAGAAAGTGCCGGTGGCAGGTTCGGTCATCGTGACCACGCCCCAGGACCTGGCGCTGCTCGATGCCAGAAAAGGCGTGGAAATGTTCCGCAAGGTCAACATCCCGGTGTTGGGCGTGGTCGAGAACATGGCCGTACACATCTGTTCGAACTGCGGCCACGCTGAGCATCTGTTCGGCGAGGGTGGCGGTGAGAAACTCGCCAGCCAGTACGGCGTCGATCTGCTGGCGTCGTTGCCGCTTTCGATGGTGATCCGCGAGCAGGCCGACAACGGCAAGCCTACGGCCATCGCCGAGCCTGAGAGCCAGATCGCCATGGTGTACCAGGAGCTGGCGCGCAAGGTGGGAGCGCGTATCGTACTGCGTGAGGCGGCAGCGCCAGCGATGCCGAGCATCACCATCAGTGAAGACTAGTCGGCTGTAGTACCGCAGCCTTTCAGATCAGGACCAGAGGGCGGCTCGGTGAGCCGCTCGTGCTGACAGGTCGTGCTCATAGGAGGCCAGGCGCCTATCTGTTCAACGGGCGATCCTTGACCATGGTCAGCGCGCCCTGGCGCCTGCTGACTGAGTAGCAGGCATAAAAAAACCCGCCGAAGCGGGTTTTTTTGAAAGCTAGAAAGCTCGATCGACTTAGGCGATCTGAACTTCTTCAGCCTGCATGCCTTTCTGGCCGCGGGTAGCGACGAAAGTAACAGCCTGGCCTTCTTTCAGGGTTTTGAAGCCGTCAGCTTGGATGGCTTTGAAGTGCACGAACAGGTCATCGCCCGACTGAGGGGTGATGAAGCCGTAGCCTTTCTCATCGTTGAACCACTTGACGGTACCGCTTTGACGATTGGACATTTTTCTGTCTCCTTGGACAATTTGATTTCGGTCAGGAAAAACCCTGCCCGGGACTGAGCGCAAAGAGAGCAGAAAATTCAGCGATGGGCCGATCAGGATCGTGCATCAAACTAGAGATTCTCGGTGTCACGTGCAGCACAGTGGCAACACCTTACCCCACTTTGCTCAAGCTGCCAATGGCCAGACGCCGCTTTCCCTGAAAAGAGATCGACGGCGGCTGCAAGCCACGCCTCGCGGGCACTGTAGCCGCGGCGGGCGGCAAACGCAGGATGGAACTTTGAAGACCGCGCCGGGACCGGTAAGATGCGCGTCTATCTTTACCTTGCAGACTCTTCAGGACATCCCGCCATGAGCATCAAATCGGACAAGTGGATTCGCCGCATGGCGCAGGAACACGGCATGATCGAGCCGTTCGTCGAGCGCCAGGTGCGTGGCGAACAGGATAACCGGGTCATCTCTTTCGGTGTTTCCAGCTACGGCTACGACGTGCGCTGCGCCGACGAATTCAAGGTCTTCACCAATATCAACTCGGCCACCGTCGACCCGAAGAACTTCGATGCCGGCAGCTTCGTCGACATCAAGAGCGACGTGTGCATCATCCCGCCCAACTCCTTTGCACTGGCGCGCACCGTGGAGTACTTCCGCATCCCGCGCGACGTGCTGACCATCTGCCTGGGCAAGAGCACCTATGCGCGTTGCGGCATCATCGTCAACGTGACCCCGCTCGAGCCCGAATGGGAAGGCCACGTGACGCTGGAGTTCTCCAACACCACCACGTTGCCGGCCAAGATCTATGCCAACGAAGGGGTAGCGCAGATGCTGTTCCTGCAATCGGACGAGCCTTGCGAAGTGTCCTACCGGGACCGCGGCGGCAAGTACCAGGGCCAACGTGGCGTCACCCTGCCACGCACCTGACCGACAGGCGTCGGGAATTTCATCGGCTTTTGACGCTCCAAGTGGTAACCCTGCCGATTTGCATAAAGCGGGTCGGCTGTTGTCAGGAGGTGCCAATGAAACTCCACCCAACGATCAGTGCGAAGTTGGCTGGCTTGCAGCCCAATCACATCGGGCTGCTGTCCTGGTCGCTGTTGGCTGACCCATTGCCGCTGCATGCCGGCGGTGTGCCAGGGCAGCCTGACCCCGACACGCCGCAGCCTGGCCAGCCGGGTGATACGCCTATGGAACCTGGCGAGCCCACCCTTCCCGATGAACCGCCTCCGGCGCCTGTGGCCTGATTCATTTCATAGCGGCCATACCCGGCCGGCACCGGCCAGATAGACCTGGCTGGTGCCGGCGGGCTCGATCTCCCAACCGCCTGTAAACTCTCCGAAAGCTGGCAAAAGGCTGACATGTTCGTCTATTAGGAAGCACGGCAGGCGCAGCCGTTGGCGAGCCCTGCCGCGCAGTACGAAGACCGGGTGGACGTGCCCTGAAAGCACCGTGAGCGCCGGATGCGCCTTGGGTTCGTGTTGCAGGGCGAACGGCCCCACCACGTAAGGTTCGTCTACCACGTCGATCCCCAGCTCAACAGGTGGATCGCCTGCGTTGCGGTCATGGTTGCCGCGTATCAGCACGATGCTCAACCCCGGATGACGCTCTCGCCAGGCTTGCACCCGGGCCAGCGTAGCCGGCGCCCGCGCAGTCCGGGCATGCAGGAAATCACCCAGCACGATCAGTTGCTCGCAGTCATGCTCGGCAAGCAGTGTGTCGAGCCGGGCCAACGTGGCTTCGGTAGTGCCTCTGGGAACAGGTTGGTGCAAGGCCCTGTAGCTTGCCGCCTTGCCGATGTGCACATCGGCCAGCAGCAACGCCTTGCGGGCTGGCCAATACACGGCTTTGTCCGGCAGCAGCCAGAGTTTCTGCCCGGCCAGTTCGATGGCGCAATGTGTCGTCATGTGCGGATCGCCAGGCCGTCGATGGCCAGCGATATGACCGCTACCCCATGAATGCGTTTGGTCGTTATCTGGTTCAACCTGCAATGCTCTCCAATTCCGCTACCATCCGCGCAATGCGGTCTGCCAGTTTTTCCGTGCTGAGGGTTTCACGCAGCCCTTCGACCAGTAGCGCGAACGCCAGCGGCCCGGTGCGCTCCATCACACGCAAGTCCAGCCTGAGGTCGGTCAGTTTCAGCAACTGGGCCCGAAGCCGATCGATTTCCAACTCCTCGCTAAGTACCTCATCACGTGCCTGGCCCAGCAGCAGGTTACCTGCGTCGTGCTTGCGGAACACCTCGTAGAACAACCCGCTCGAGGCCTGGATCTGGCGCATGCTCTTTTGCGCCGCAGGATAGCCACCGAACACCAGCCCAGCGATCTGGGCGATTTCCCGGAACCGGCGCAGCGCCATTTCCCCGGCATTGAGGCTGGCAAGCACATCCTCCAGGAGATCCTCGGTACTCAACGCACGGGGCAAGTAGCTGGCCCAATCCACCGGCCCAGGGCTTAGCAGCTCGAAGCCGTAGTCGTTGACGGCGATGGAAACCGACAGCGGTTGCTCACGGCTGACACGCCAGGCGATCAGGTTGGCCAACCCCATGTTGGCCATGCGCCCGGCAAATGGGTACACGAACAGGTGCCAGCCCTGCCTGGATTTGAATGTCTCTGCCAGCAGGGTCCCTGTCGTCGGCAGCGCCGACCACTGGGCTTGTACCGTGAGCAACGGCCTTACTGCGCGCATTTCAGGGCTGTCGAAGCGACCGTGCGCTGCGGCGTCAAGTTGCTGGACCACAGCATCTGCCAGTTCGCTGGAAAGTGGCATGCGCCCGCCGTTCCAGCGGGCCACCGCCGCCTTGCGCGCATTGCTGCGGCGCACATAGGCGGTCATGTTTTCCACGCGAACCAGCTCCAGCACGCGGCCGGCGAAGACGAATGTGTCCCCGGGCCTCAAGCGTGAGATGAACGCTTCTTCCACGCTGCCCAGGTTCTTGCCGCCACCGCCTTTGCTCCAGTATTTCAGGTGCAGCGAGGCGTCACTGACGATGGTGCCGATGCCCATGCGATGGCGGCGCGCCAGGCGCTCACTGGCGACCCGGAACATGCCGTCTGGGTGCATTTCAACACGTTGATAATCGGGGTAGGCGCTGAGCGAGCTGCCGCCATGGCAAACGAAATCCAGTGCCCATTGCCACTGGCTGTCGCGCAGGTCGGCGAAGGCCCAGGTGCTGCGCACTTCAGCAAGCAGTTGCTGCGGCTCGAACCCGCTGCCCAGGGCCATGCTGACCAGGTGCTGGACCAGTACATCCATGCACAGGCGCGGCGACCGTCGGCCCTCCAGGTGGCCGGCCGCCAGGGCCTGGCGCATGGCGGCGGCTTCCACCAGCTCCAGGCTGTGGGTGGGCACCAGGGTGATACGCGAGCGCCGTCCAGGCGCATGCCCTGAGCGGCCTGCGCGCTGCATCAACCGGGCGATTCCTTTGGCCGAACCGATCTGCAGGACGCGCTCGACCGGCAGAAAGTCCACGCCCAGGTCCAGGCTCGATGTACAGACGACGGCTTTGAGCGTGCCCTCCTTGAGGCTGCGTTCGACCCAATCGCGGGTGTCACGTGCCAGGCTGGCGTGATGTAGCGCGATCAGGCCCGCCCAGTCGGGGCGCTCCTCGAGCAGGGCCTGGTACCAGAGCTCGGCCTGCGCCCGGGTGTTGGTGAACACCAGGCAACTGCTGCTGGCGTCGATTTCCCGGCTCACCTGCTTCAACATCTTCAGGCCGATGTGCCCTGCCCATGGGAAGCGCTCGATGTGCTCAGGCACCAGGGTATCGACCTGCAGCACCTTGTCCTGGCGCCCGCGGACCAGCTGACCACCTTGGGGCAGCAACACGTCCAGGGCATGCTGCAGGTTGCCGAGGGTGGCCGACAGCCCCCAGGTCGGCAGGCCAGGGTGCCAACGCCGAAGGCGGGCCAACGCCAGTTGCAGCTGAACCCCCCGCTTGTTGCCGAGCAGTTCGTGCCACTCATCCACCACCACCATGCGCAGCGTCGCGAAGTCATTGCTGGCCTGTGCCCTTGTCAGTAGCAGGGTCAGGCTTTCAGGTGTGGTGACCAGCACGCTGGGCATGCGCCGGGCCTGGCGTGCGCGCTCGGCGCTGCCGGTATCGCCGCTGCGCACGCCAACGCTCCAGGGCAAGCCCATCTCGTCGATGGGCGCCTGCAGCGCTCGTGCCGTATCGGCGGCCAGGGCGCGCATGGGGGTGATCCAGATGACCTGGAGCGGCGCCGCGTGGCGCCCCTGGGCCTGGGCCTTGAACGCCCGCAGTGCCGCCAGCCAGACCGCATACGTCTTGCCAGCGCCAGTGTTGGCATAGAGCAGGCCCGACTCCCCACGCTCGACGGCGGCCCACACCTTGCGCTGGAAAGCGAACGGCTTCCAGCCGCGTTGAGCGAACCAGGCATTGGCAAGATCGGTGGCGGTGGGCATCAGGCGGGCAGTCCCTCGAAGGCTGTGCTTCTAGAGACCACCGCTGCAAGGCATTGGTTTACTTGTCAGTTGGCCAACAGATTGCCGCTGCGGCACACCTGCTCGCCGGCAACATGGGCGATCACCATGCCTGCCGTGGCCATGCGCCGCACGCTGCGCGCATACAGCAGGCCGGGCTGGCTGTTGCGCAAGGGCATGACGCGATCACTGAGCGGGTCGATGACCTCGGCAATCAGTTGCCCTGCCTCCAGGTACTGACCTGGCTTGGCGTGGTAAACCAGCAACCCGCCCGCAGCGGCCGTGATCGGCTCCACCGCAGCCAGTGGCGTGGCTGGCCAGCGCAAGGGCGGCAGGGCAGGGGCATGGCCCTGTATCACGCCGGCATGGGTCAGGAAGTCGAGAATGGCCTGGCAGTCCTGGCGCGCCAAGTCGTGGCTCACATCCGCCTGGCCGCGCAATTCTAGGGTGACTGAACACGTGCCAGCCGGGATGGGGAAACGTTTGCCAAAGCGCTGTTGCAGCTGCCACCACAGCAGGCTGAAGCACTCGTCGAAAGACTGCCCGCCCGAATCGGTCGCCAACAGACTGGCCTGGGCACCCAGGTAACGGGCCAAGGGCTCGAACTGCGGCCAGGCGTCCGGGGTGGTATAGAGATGTTCGACAGCTTCGAAGTCGCAGTGCAGGTCCAGGACCAGGTCGGCATCGCACGCCAGGCGCTGCAGGATCAGGCGCTGCGCTTGCAGTGGAGTACGCGCCGGATGAGCATCCAGGCCACGGCGCAGGTATTCGCGGATCAGGGCCTGATTGTGGAGCGGGTCCTGGGTCAGGTGGGCCTCGACCTGATCACCGATGCTGTCTGACAGGTCGACGAAATTGCGGTTGAAGTTCTCGCCACTTTGCAACTCGAACCGGCCCAGCGGGGCGTCGAGCAGCACCTGCTCAAGGCCTACCGGGTTGGCAACCGGCACCAGGATGACCTCGCACTGCAGGCGGCGTTGCTGGTCCAGTTCCAGCAACTGGCGCTTGAGGTGCCAGGCCACTAGCATGCCGGGCAATTCGTCAGCATGCAGCGAGGCCTGGATGTACACCTTGCGGCCACCGCGTGGCCCGAAGTGGAAGCTGTGCAGTTGGCGGGTTACCCCCGGAACAGGGGAGAGGATGTCGTGGGTCGAGTGGTGCATGATGGTCCTGAATACGGGGCTGGAACGGTCTGGAGCACGGGCTGAGCCTTCAGATGAAAGCACAATTTCGCTGCCAGCGCCTCACGCCCGCCCCTCACAGCTGCCTGTGATCCCTGATCAGGCCAGCAAGGCCTGTAAGGTCGCCAGGTCGTCGGCCTCCTCGACAGGCTTGTCCAGGCGCCAGCGCAACATGCGTGGAAAGCGCACGGCGATGCCGCTCTTGTGGCGCTTGGACAGAGCAATGCCTTCAAAGCCCAACTCGAACACCAGCGTGGGCGTTACGCTGCGCACGGGGCCGAAGGTTTCCTGGGTGGTCTTGCGCACGATGGCATCGACCTTGCGCATCTCTTCGTCGGTCAGGCCGGAATAGGCCTTGGCGAAGGGGATCAACGTGCGGTCCGGGGTGCCGGCAGGGCCGTCCCAGACTGCGAAGGTGTAGTCGCTGTACAGGCTGGCGCGCCGTCCGTGGCCACGCTGGGCGTAGATCAGCACGGCGTCGACGCTGAACGGATCGATCTTCCACTTCCACCAGGTGCCCATGTCTTTGGTGCGACCAACGCCATACAGTGCCTCGCGCTGCTTGAGCATCATGCCTTCCACGCCCAGGCTGCGTGACTGCTCCCGCTGCCGGGCAAGGTCTGCCCAGTCGGGCCCTTGCAGCAGCGGGGAAAGCAGTACGGGTGCCAGTGGGCAGGCTTCAAGCACACGTTCGAGTTGCGCGCGCCGCTCATGCTGCGGGCGACTGCGCCAGTCCTCGCCTTGCCACTCCAGCAAGTCATAGGCCTGCAACACCACCGGGGCATCGCTCAACAATTTCTTGCCCAAGGTCTTGCGACCCAGGCGTTGCTGCAGCAGGGCGAAGGGCTGAACGGAGGCCTCTGCCTTGGCATCGCTCGCTTTCCAGACCAGGATCTCGCCATCGAGCACCACGCCATCGGGCAGGGTCTGGGCCAGGCTCTGCAACTCGGGAAAACGTTCGGTGACCAGCTCCTCGCCGCGCGACCATACCCACAGCTGCCCGTCGCGCTTGACCACCTGTGCCCGGATGCCATCCCACTTCCATTCGATTTGCCACGCGCTGGGCGGCCCGAGCAGCGTATCGAACTGTTCGACCGGGGCCTGCAGGGGGTGCGCGAGAAAGAAGGGATAGGGCTGCCCGCCACGCTGACTATGCTCGTCGGCAGATTCGGGCGCTATCAGTTGAAGGTAGCGCTCGGCGGTTGGCCGGTGGCTGATGTCGGTATACCCGACCAACCGCTGGGCTACCCGCTTGGCGTCCAGTTCCGCCAACTGAGCCAGGGCGCGTGTGACCAGCAGTTTCGATACGCCGACGCGGAAACTGCCGGTGATCAGCTTCAGGCACAGCATCAGGCTAGGGCGATCCAGCCGTGCCCACAGAGGTGGCAGACGTTGCTGAAGTTCCTCCGGGGGCAGGCCGCGCAACGGCAGCAGGTAGGTTTCGACCCAGTGCGCCAGACCTTCGTCATCGCCCTGCTGGGTGTCGGGCAGCAACAGCGAAATGGTCTCGGCCAGATCGCCCACCGCCTGGTAGCTTTCCTCGAACAGCCAGTCCGGCAACCCTGCCATCGCGCCGGCCAGTTCGCGCAATACCCGGGTGGGCACCAGCTGACGCGGGCGCCCGCCAGCCAGGAAATACACGGCCCAGGCGGCGTCGTGGGCCGGTGCGCTGGCGAAGTATTCACGCAGGGCCTGAAGCTTGGCATTGCTGGAGGTGGTGCCATCGAGACGCAAGTACAATTCGGCAAAGGCTTTCATGCGCCCTTCTCCCCGGCTGCGGCGTCATCTTCCTCACCGTATTCGGTGACGAATGCGCGGGCGTCGAGCCCCTGTTCATTCAGGTAGCGCACCAGCACGCCCACCGATCCGTGGGTGACCATGACCCGTTCGGCGCCCGTCTGGCCGATGGCCCACAGCAGCCCAGGCCAATCGGCGTGGTCCGAGAGCACGAAGCCTTTGTCCACACCGCGTCTGCGCCGGGTGCCGCGCAGCAGCATCCAGCCACTGGCGAACGCGTCGCTGTAATCGCCGAAGCGCCGCATCCAGCTGCTGCCGCCAGCGGACGGCGGGGCCATCACCAGGGCCGTGCGCAACAGCGGGTCGTTGCGTGCAATGTCGCCGGCATAGCGGGTTTCGGGCAGGTACACCCCCGCTTCGCGATACACCCTGTTCAGCGGCTCGACGGCACCGTGCACCAGGATCGAGCCAATGCTGGGGTCCAGGCCATGCAGGATGCGCTGCGCCTTGCCGAAGGCATAGCAGAACAGCACGCTGGCCTTGCCCTGTTCGCTGTTGGCCCGCCACCAGGCATTGATGCCGGCGAAAACATCCGCCTGGGTCGGCCAGCGGTAGATGGGCAGGCCAAACGTCGATTCGGTGATGAAGGTATGGCAGCGCACTGGCTCGAAGGGCGCGCAGGTGCCGTCTGGCTCGACCTTGTAGTCGCCCGAGGCCACCCAGACCTCGCCCTGGTATTCCAGGCGCACCTGTGCCGATCCCAACACATGCCCGGCAGGGTGCAGGCTCAGGGTCACGCCGTGGTGCAACAGGCGCTCGCCGTAAGGCAGGGTCTGCAAGTTGATGTCCATGCCCAGGCGGCTGCGCAGGATACCGGCGCCGGGGTCTGCGGTGAGGTAGTGGCGATTGCCGGAACGCGAGTGGTCACCGTGGCCGTGGGTGATCACGGCGCGGTCTACCGGCCGCCAAGGATCGATGTAGAAATCGCCGGGCGGACAGTACAGGCCTTCGGGTCGAGCGATGACGAGGTCCATGGCACACGCACTGGTAGGGAGTTACCAGTTAGGAGCCGCAGCGGCCAAGGGAAGTTCGACCGGTGGTTTGTTCATCCCTTGACCGTCGCAGCTGCTGCACGCCGCGGACCTTTTCTACTTGCCCGGTACCAGGGTCAGGCGCTGGGTGCCATAGGCACGTGCGAAGTGCTGGGGCGCAAGCGGCATGACCGCGAAGCGGCCCTTGAACCAGGCATCGAGGCCATCCCCATGATGCGGGCTGGCCGGGTTGCCGGACTGGCCGCTGCTGGTCAGCACCTGCAGGGGTTCAGCCTGGCTGAAGTCCACGATCAGCCGCGCCGATGCCGGCAGGCGGGTGACGAAGTCGCTTCCCCAGGCGTAGGGGGTAAAGGCGAGCGTGCTGAAGTCGCCGCCTGCAGGCTGTGCCGGGCGGCCGATGGCATCTCCCAGCCCGTGGTAGGCCGGTGCAGGCCATTGGTATTGGTGCAGTTTGCCCCATTGCCAGGCGCTGCGATCGGCGCCTAGTTGGGCGATGCCCGTGTCCATTGCCGCAACCAGGCTGCGGGCCAGGATGGCGGGTTTGTCTTCCTTCTGGGGCGTACCGCGGTCGTCCCAGAACGGGCTGTCATCCCGGCCCAGCAGGTGATCGGCCTGTGCCGAGAACGACAGGCGTGCATTGCTCACGAATGCCTGCCAGGCCGCCCCGGACTCCGGCCCCAGTTCATCGAGGAACGTCTGACGGGCCGCGGCCTGGAGGAACAGGGCGTACAGCGCAGCATCGGACGACATCGGGCTCAAGCGGCCATCGAATGCCTTGAGCCTGGCCAGTGCCGTACGGGCCTTGTCGCGCTGATCGGCGGGCAAGGCATTGATGGCCTGCTGCAGCGGGCCTGCCATGCCTGGCGCTTCGAACATCTGCTTGAGCTTGCCGGCCAACAAGGTGACCTGATCGTTCTGCAACGCCATCAGGCTGCGGCCATCAAGGCGGCCATTGCCAGCGAGTTGGCCCAGGCGCTCGGCACGCTCCGGGTAGTACCAGCTGCTCGACAGCTGCATGCCGTAGCCGCGCGGCAGGCTGCGCTGGTTGGCGTGGCCGATCCAGCCAGCGGTCGGGTCCTGGTCGTACGGGTGCAGCATGGGGTCGGCATAGCCATCCCAGTCATAGCGCCCATCCCATCCCGGCGAAGGCAACAGGCCTTGGCCTTCTCGGCGGTTGGGGTAGCGCCCGCTCACCTGCCAGCCAATGTGCGAAGGTTCGGCAAAGACGAAGTTCAGCGCAGCAGCCGTGATATCACGGGTGCTGTCGAACGCGCGCTCCACGGTCTTGGCACGGGTCAGGTCGAACAGTGCATCAAGGCTGCGATCACCTTTGAACTGCGGCAAGTTCAGGGCAAGGCCCAGGCTGGCATTGCCTGGCTGGCCGAGTAGCGTGCCATGACGCGTGTCATGCATCACTTCGCGCTGTGGGCGCTCGCCGCGCACCAGGAAGGTCTCGGTGTGTGCCCTGGCTGCAACCCATTTGCCGTCCGCCAGGTAACTGACCTGGTTGCCTTGGTGGCGCAGCTTTTCCAGGAACAGGTCCTGGTTGTCGGCCATCACCGCGCTGCTGGTCCATGCCAGCTGGCCGTTGTAGCCAGCCAGCACGATCGGCAGGCCCGGCAGCGACAGGCCGGCCACCTGGTACTTGCTGGTGTGGATCTGTACCGGGCTCAGCGCCCAGACTGCACGGCTGTCGCTGGCCAGCAGGCTCTTGCCGCTGCGGCTGCGTTGCGGGCCGATGGCCAGGTTGGTTGAACCGGGGCTACCCAGCAGGTCAAGGTCGACCAGTTTCTGGCTGGCAGCTGCCAGGGCAGACAACCCCGGCAACTGACTGGCAAGGTCCAGGCCCTTGAGCTTGGCTGCTTCGCCTTCGGCCAGCGGTTCGTCGGCGGCGCCGGGCAGCAGCCAGGCCAGCTTGTCACTGCCGACTTTCTGCGCCAGGGTCAAGGCGCTGATCTCTTCTTGCAGGTTGACCGACTGGCTGAAGGCATACAACGCGAATATCAGCGCGGAGTCTTCAGGCTGCCAGTATTCGGGGCGGTAGCCGCTGTTGGCCAGGTCCGCCGGCAGCTTGTCGCGGTAGCGGAACAGGTAGGCGTTGACCCCGCGCGCATAGACGTCGAAGAAGCGCTTGAGCCGTGGCGATGCGTCGGCGTACAGCTGTGCCGCGCTTTGCTTGAGGTTGGCGGCGCGCATCAAGCGGTCGATATCCAGTGCATCGCGGCCGGCCACTTCAGACAGCCGCCCCTGGGCCAGCAACCGCATGGCAACCATTTGCTCGATCCGGTCCCCGGCATGCACGTAGCCCAAGGTGAACAGCGCGTCATGGAATGTGCTGCTCTCGATCAGCGGAGCGCCCATGGCATTGCGCCTGACCGACACGTTCTGGGCCAGGCCCTTGAGCGGCTGCACGCCGCTGGCCGGCGGCAGGCTGTCCTGTTGGGCAGTGGTCTGGCAACCGGCCAGGCCAAGTGAACCGAGCAGCAGGGCAGCCGTTGCAGCGCGCGGGCGGAAAAAGAAAAGGGCGGGGGCGGCCATGGCAAGGCTCCTGCAAGGCATAGCGGGGATGGAAAGGCGCTAAGGTAGTGAGCAGGCCGCGTGGGTGCAAGGCCTGCCCTGGCTTTATTTCGGCACATCGGCCCAGCGCTGGATGAGTGGCAAGACCCTGTCGGCCATTTGCCAATCCCCGGCCGTGACGCCGGGGTATCCAGGGGCGCGTTGCAGCGGGTCAAACTTCGAAATGCACAGCCATGGCGTCGGAAAAGTGCGTGCAGTTGATGCGGGTGTACCGAACGTAGTTGCGCGTGATCGCAAAGGATTCGCCAGGCATCAGCAGTACATCGTGCTGTTCGAGTTGGCGCAAGAAAGGATGCAGGTTGGCAATATCGGGGTGATGGACCCACAGGAACATGCCGCCGTGCGGCGTGATGTCGAAGCGCCAGCCGCGGTCTGTCAGCGTGCGCTGGGTCTGAACCTGCTGTCGAATCAGGCGTTGCTGCAAGTCGCTCATGTGCCTGGCGTAGGTGCCGTCGGTGAGGATCGTATTGACGAAGCGCTCGCAGAATGCAGGCACGGCCACGCAGGTGAGCAGTTTCAGGCGCATGAGCGGTTCGACCAGTGCAGCCGGGCAGGCGATGTAACCCACGCGCAGGGAGGCGGACAGGCACTTGGAGAAGCTGCCGATATAGATGACCTGCTGCAGGTTGTCCAAGCCGGCGAAGGTCTGGCGCACACCCGGGCTGAAGTCGCCGTACACGTCGTCTTCGACGACGTAGAAGCCGTGTTCGATCGCCAGTCTCAGCACGCCGAAGGCGTTGTGCGGGCTGACGTTACTGCCGGTGGGGTTGTGGAATGTGCTGTTGCAGAAGAAGGCCTTGACCTTGTGCTGGGCCAGGCGCCGCTGCATGTCTTCAAGGTCCGGACCGTCCTGCAGTCGACGGATGCCGACCACGTGCCCCCCGGCCAGCTCGATCAGCTTGATCAGGTTGCCGTTGCAAGGCTCGTCGACGAACACGTGATCGCCAGGGGCGATCAGCAGGCGGGCCACCAGGTCCAGGGCCTGGGTGGCGCCCAAGGTGCTGATTAATTGCTGCGGGCCTACATCGATCTGGGTCATGCGCCGCAGGTGCACGCACAGCTGTTTGCGCATGGGCAGGTAACCCTGGATGTCGCCATAGTCGGCCAGCGAGCTTTGCTCCAGGCGCGCCGTACGCCGCACGGCCTTGGCCAGCAGCTCGGTGTCGCGCCAGGCAGGGGGCAGCCAGCCGCAGCCGAGCTTGGTGTAGTGCTGGCCGCCTTGCAGCAGCTTGAACAGCGCGTCCCCGGCCATATGCCCGGGCGCCTCGTCCCTGGCTGGCGGCCGAGTGGTGCCGGCCACGAAGTAGCCACGCCCTGGCACGGCCGTCAACAACCCTTCACTGACCAGGCGCCCATAGCTGGACACGACCTCGTGGTAGGTGGCACCCGTGCTGGCCGTGAGCTTGCGAATCGACGGCATGCGTTGCCCCGGCAGCCATTCGCTGGCAGCCAGACGCTGCCGGAGTTGATGAAGGAGAATGTCAGCACGCATCGACTGGCCCGTCAGTGTTAGAAAAAACAGCCTAACAGTTAGCTGGAAACCGCGTCGACTGTTCGCCCGTGGTCAGCCGATCAGTGAGAAGCTTCGGCGCATTCATTGACTGCGCCTTCAGCGAGCACGCCATGACCGAAACCCTGCCAGCACGTACCTACCTGTATTTCATTGCGCAATCGGTCAACCTCACCACGGCTGTGATGTCCGTGACCATGGCAGCCCTTGTCGGTGCTGCCCTGGCGCCCGATCCTGCCTGGTCGACGGTGCCCTACGGGTTTCAGTTTCTCTGCGTGATGCTGGCCACCTACCCGGTGTCGTGGCTGATGGGGCGCATCGGTCGTCGCCGCGCATTCATGCTGGGTGCTCTGCCCTTGGCCGTATCCGGCGTCAGCGGGTTCCTGGCCGTGCAGCACCAGCACTTTTTCGCCTTGATACTCAGCCACTGTGCCTTGGGGGTGTACATCGCGTTCGCCAACTTCAACCGGTTTGCCGCTACCGACAACCTGACACAACACCTCAAGGCGCGAGCGCTTTCACTGGTGGTGGCAGGCGGCGTGATCGCGGCCGTGGCGGGGCCGGCCTTGACCGGGTGGCTCAGGGATGTGGGCGGGTATCCACTGTTCTCGCTGTGCTATGCCGCCTTTATTGGTCTGGCGCTCGTGTCGTGGTTGATAGCCCTTTGCTTGCCCAAGGAGATGCCGGTGAATCGCCCGCAGCAGGGGCTGCAAGCGTCCGAGACGGTGCGACCTGCGCCACGCAGGGTGTTGATGGTGGCAATGAGCGTGGCGGCGCTGGGATACGGCATCATGAACCTGTTGATGATCCAGGCTTCGCTGCACATGAAAGGTATGCACCAGGACTTCGCCGACGTGCGCATGGCCATCCAGTGGCATGTCGTGGCGATGTTTGCGCCGTCGTTCTTCACAGGCAGCATCATTCAACGGTTGGGCATCAAGGTAACGATCTGCGCAGGGTTAGGCCTGTTCGTGGTGAGCACGGCCTTGAACATGGGGTCCAGCAGTTATGCAGTGATGACCGCGGCCCTGATAGCCCTAGGCCTAGGTTGGAACCTGACCTATGTGGGCGGGGGCGCGCTGCTGGCGCAGGCATTGCAGGACAGCCCGTGCGCGATGCGCCTGCAGGGCAAGAATGACCTGGCCATTGCCGTGTGTGCCACGCTCGGGGCCTTTACGCCTTCCTTGTTACTGGACACGGCAGGCTGGAAGGGCACCAACGGTCTGTGCATGGTGCTGTGCCTGGGGCTGTTGCTGGCCACCGCGCTACGGTTGCCAGCCAAGCCGGGCACCTCGGCGCCCAAGCTGCAGACCGCGCCGCGCCCGCGCTAACGGACAGGCGCGGTGCCGTCGAACGGCGGGGCGGCGGTCAGGCGCCGTGGCACTTCTTGAATTTCTTCTCGCTGCCGCACGGGCACGGGTCGTTGCGGCCAACATCCTTGAGGGCGTTGCGCACCGGCTCCTGGTGACCATGGTTGCAGTGCGGCCCATGGACATGGCCGTGATCATGGTGATGATCGTGGTCGTGGTCGCAGTCAGGGCCGTGAACGTGAGGCTGTTGGGACATTGCAGGGTTACTCCAGGTAATGATCGCCGGGCATTATCTCACCACCGCGCAACAAGTGCAGGTTCCGATGGATCAACAGGCCGGTGCCCAGTTCGGCCTTGAGCGTGTATTTCAAAGGCTGGTGGCTCTTGAGCATCTTGGCCAGTGGCTTGAGGCGCTGCCACAGGTTGGTACGGGCGGTGATCTTGAAGGTGCGCTGGTCGTGTCCGCCAACGCTGCGCCACAGGCTGGCTTCGTCCTCTGCCAGCAGCACATCGTTCAACCGCAGGGCATAGGACAGGTTGCGGATGAACAGGCGACTGCCGTTGGGGTTTTCCACCCGCACATGGAGCACGAATTCCTGTTGCAGCAGGCGAGCCTTGACCGTTTCCACCCTGACCAGGTGGATCTCCGGTTGCCGCCAGGGCTCACCGCCCCAACTGACGCAGCCGCCCAGAAGCATCACCAGCAAGGCAGGCAGCAGGACACGCAGGCGGGTCATCATGCTCAGCCACCCACATAGCTGGCGCAGCATTTCTTGAATTTCTGCCCGCTTTGGCAAGGGCAGGGATCGTTGCGCGTGGCGTTCAGGCCCACGGTGGGGTCGATGAAATACCAGCGGCCTTCGTGCTGCACGAAGGCCGAGCGTTCGCGGTGCTGATGATCGCCGTCCTGGTCATGCCAGCGGGCAGTGAAGGTCACGAAGCCGTGCTCGGGCTGGCCACCGATCAGCTCGGCGTCCTCCACCTCCAAGCCCAGCCAGGTGCTCTGGGCACTCCAGGCGGCCATGGCGGCGCGATCAAGGCCGGCCTGCTGGGCTGGCAAGGTGGTCGCCACCAAGTAATCGACCAGCCCCAGCACATAGGCGCTGTAACGTGAGCGCATCAGCGCCTGGGCATCCGGTGCCGGCGTGCCGGCGTGGTAATGCCCGCAGCAGGCGTCGAGCAGGTTGCCACTGCCACATGGGCAGACCGAAACACTCATCATCACCACCAGTATTTGCCGAAGTTTTCAGGGTTGGCCCAGAACCGGGCGTTCAGCCAGTCAGGGACCTGCTTGTAGTCATGTAGATCATAGGTGAACAGGCTCAACACCTGCTGGTCGCGCTGAAACTTCTCGCTGGCCGACAGGGCCAGGGCGAAGAAGTCCGTGTCCTGCCAGCCGCAGGCCGTCAGGTCGGCCAGCACTGCGACTCGACTGGCGTTGAGATTGCGGATGCCACCAAGCAGTTCCAACCCGTTGCGCTTGGGCAGGTGCTCCAGGCAATCGACCAGAAGCGCCAGGTCGAAGCGCTGGGCTGCCAGTTCAGCCGGCAGTGGGCCCGGCGGCGCGCTCGCCAGGCTCGCCTCAGGGTGGGCCAGCAGGAAGGCGTCGAGTGCCGGGAACCGCGTGCCCACCAGCAACACGCGTTGCGGGGTCACGCGCTCGAGCAAGGCGGCGAGCGCCTGCTGTGGCGTGCGTTGGGAAAAACCTTCGGTCATTGCCAGTCCTCATCAAGATCAGCCAAGACTATCGGGCCAGCGCCTGTCGGCATAGGGCTGTGGCATCCGGTCATGGCAAATGGCTGGCAGGCTGCGCAAGCAGCGTCTTTACTGCCCTGATCGGCCACGATGCCGATTCCCCCCTAAAAGAGGCTTTGAAATGAGCATAGTACGCACAGCTGTACCTCTGGTTCTGCTCACCAGTGTGTTGACTGGTTGCGCGGGTTTGCAAAAGACCGACTGGCCCAAATGTGCGGCGGTCGGCGGTGTGGGCGGCGCGGCACTTGGCGCTATCGAAAGCTCGAGTTGGGCAGGCTGGGGTGCACTGCTCGGGGGCGGGCTTGCGGCGGGGGATTGCTGGGCCCATGGGGATGGCGACGAAGACGGCGACGGCGTACCGGACAGCCGCGACAAGTGTCCAGGTACACCGCGCGGCGTCCAGGTCGATGCTAACGGTTGCCCGCCGCCTGCGCCGCAGGTCGAAGCTGTGGTCGTCGAGCAGGTGGTGGTCGAGAAAGAAGAAGTGATCGTCATCCGCGACGTGCATTTCGAATTCGACTCTGCAAAGCTGACCGCTGCCGACAAGCAGCGCCTCAATACCATCGCCACACGCCTGAAGCAGGAAGCGCCTTCGGCCCGCTTGAGCGTAAGCGGCCACACCGACAGCGTGGGCGCCGACAGCTACAACCAGAAACTCTCCGAGCGCCGTGCCCATTCGGTCACCGACTATCTGGTTGAAAGCGGCATCCCGCGCAACAGCTTCGTGTCCGTGGTCGGGGCTGGCGAATCCCAACCTGTTGCCGACAACGCCACCGCCGAGGGGCGTGCCATGAACCGTCGTACGGAAATCAAGATCCAACGGTGAGGCAATGGCGCCCGCGCACCGTTACAGCGCGGGCGCTCTGCAATCGCCTTGGGCGGTAATGGCCGGGGGACTAGACCTTGCCGAGCAGGATATGCGCTGGCGCGGTTCCCGACCGAGCAGTTACTGTGAAACGGTCGCGTTGGCCATCCCGGCAGTACGCCATACGGTGGGGCAGAGCATGAAATTCATCTTGAGCCTGGGCAAGCTCCTGACCATAGTCTTCTGGGGCGTAGTGCTGTACAACCAGATGGTGCCGCAACCTGTGCCGTTGAACCTGTTGATCAACGTCACGGGCTTGATGTTGGCGCTGCTGCACCTGCTCGAAATGCTGGTGTTCAATGCCAGTCTGCGCGGCCGTAGCCATCGCTGGTTCGACCGTCTGCAGATCCTGTTGACGGGCATTTTCCACATCATGTCCATCCCCCGCGCGCAAGAGGCGCCACGAAATGCGTAATCTGATGTTGTTCGCCCTGCTGGCCGCGCCGCTTGCGCAGGCACAGAACCTGGAAGTACCCGCCAATTCCATGCTGCGCCTGCCAACCAAGTCGGCCGAGGTGCACCTGGAGCAGCTCAGGGTGGCGGACGATGCCACCTTGCTGCTTCCCGCCACGCTCGCCTCGCTGACGGTCGATCGGCTGGAGCTGGGCCGTGATGCCCGTATCGCCGTGGCACCGGCCGATACCCCGCTCTTGATCGAGGCCGCCAGTGCCAGCCTGGGTGCTGGCAGTGAGTTCAGTGCGCCGGGCGCGCCTGGGACCTATGAACGTGCCGCGCGTTCAGGGCGCGGGCTTGACCTCAAGCTTGCCCAGCTAGAGGGCGAACAACTGTCCATCGATGCCCGCGGTGGCGCGGGTGCGCCAGGGTTCGCCGGGCTCGATGGCGCCAACGGCCAGGCCGGTGGTTGCACCTGGGGCCGTGCCAGCCGTGGTTTCAACGGGGATGATGGCGGCAATGGCCACGACGGTGCACCGGGTGGTCGAATTCGCCTGAGCGTACCCGAGGCTTTCCCGGCCGATCGCATCAGGGTGCGCCTTGACGGGGGCGCGCCGGGTAAGCCTGGTGCCGCAGGCCAGGCGGGCAAGGGCGGCGCGAGCAAGGGTTGCCTGGTCTACCGCACCTCGCCGGGCCACAGTGGCCGCGCCGGGCAACCGGGTCAGCCAGGCCTTGCCGGGGCTGCTGGCGAGCTGATCCTGCAGCGACTCTGATCGCTGCGGGTACGCTCAGAACATCAGGCGGGCACTGGCCACGGCGACCACGGCCAGGCCCAGCAGCAGGTTCACCCCCACCATCCGGCGGATGCGCCCCAGCACGGCCGCTGCCCCCGGCCAGTCCTCGGCCTGGACCGCCGTTTTCATTTGCGGAAGCAGCAATGCCTGGATGCGCATGAACAGGGCGAACATGACGATACCGCCCCCGATCATCACCTGGACATACCGCGGCGCGGTTTCGAAGCCATTGAAGCGCAGGTGAATCATGCCCACGCCGCTTATCGCCAAAATCGCCACGGCCACCCAGATCCAGCCGAAGAAGCGTCGGAAAACTTCCACCCATAACCGTAGCCTGGCAGGCCCGTCCAGCGCTGCAACCGTTGCCGGGCGCAGCACCATCCAGGCGAAGAACATGCCCCCCACCCAGACCAGGGCGGCCAGAACGTGCAGGGTGTAGGGCAGGGCAAAGGCAGTCATCCGGATCTCCATGCGGCATAAACAGCGTGAGCGGGGTATGATAGCCGCCCTATGCGCGATACTGAAAATATATCCAGCCCTTCGGGCGCCTGCACACCATGATCAGCACTGAACTCAAAGCCACCATCCAGGGTGCCTATACGCGATTTCTCGAAGCCAAGAGCCTCAAGCCGCGTTACGGCCAGCGCCTGATGATCGCCGAGGTAGCCAAGGTCCTCGGGGACATTCCCTGCGACGACGAAGGCCGCCGTGCCGGCGAGCCCGCCGTCGTGGCGGTGGAGGCGGGCACCGGT
Organism: Pseudomonas sp. KCJK9111; assembly: GCF_046231935.1. Classification (NCBI taxonomy): domain Bacteria; kingdom Pseudomonadati; phylum Pseudomonadota; class Gammaproteobacteria; order Pseudomonadales; family Pseudomonadaceae; genus Pseudomonas; species Pseudomonas sp. KCJK9111. Next base: position 26,585 of record NZ_JBJJMO010000028.1, read on the forward strand.
ACCGGCAAGACGGTTGCCTACAGCCTGGCGGCCATTCCGGCGGCCAAGGCGGCAGGCAAGCGTCTGGTCATCGCCACTGCGACCGTGGCGCTGCAGGAGCAGATCGTCTTCAAGGACCTGCCTGACCTGATGCGCAACAGCGGGCTGAATTTCAGCTTTGCCCTGGCCAAGGGGCGGGGCCGCTACCTGTGCCTGTCCAAGCTCGACATCCTGGTCCAGGAAGGCCACGCCCAGACCTCCCAGGCGCAGTTGCTGGAGGAAGAAGGTTTTCGCATCGACGTGGACGAGCGCAGCCTGAAGCTGTTCAACAGCATGATCGAAAAGCTGGCCGGCAACCGTTGGGACGGTGATCGCGACAGTTGGCCAGACAGCCTCGAAGACGAGGACTGGGCACGGCTGACCACCGACCACAGCCAATGCACCGGCCGCCACTGTCCCAATTTCCAGCAGTGCGTGTTCTACAAGGCCCGTGAAGGCATGGGCAAGGTAGACGTAATCGTCACCAACCACGACATGGTGCTGGCCGACCTGGCGCTGGGCGGCGGTGCGGTGCTCCCGGCCCCCCGGGACACCATGTACGTGTTCGACGAAGGGCATCACCTGCCAGACAAGGCCATCGGCCACTTCGCCCATTATTCACGGTTGCGTTCGACGGCCGACTGGCTAGAGCAAACCGCCAAGAACCTGACCAAGCTGCTGGCCCAGCACCCCCTGCCGGGCGATCTGGGCAAGCTGATCGAACAGGTGCCCGAACTTGCCCGCGAAATCCGCACCCAGCAGCAGTTCATGTTCACGCTCTGCGAGCAGGTGGCCGATTTTCGTCCAGGCGAAGACAACGAAGGGCGTGAACGCCCCCGCTACCGTTTTCCAGGTGGCGTGGTGCCCGATGAAATCCGCGAGGTCGGCGTCGAGCTGAAAAAAGGCTTTGCTCGCCTGAACGATGTGTTCACTCGCCTGACCGACCTGCTAAAGGAAGGCATGGGCGGCGAGGTCAGCATTGGCATCGCCAGCCACCAGGCCGAGGAGTGGTACCCACTGTTCGGTAGCCTGCAGACCCGTGCCCAGGGCAACTGGGAATTGTGGACGGCGTTCACCGCCGAAGACCCCGAGGACAGTCCGCCCATGGCCCGCTGGCTGACCTTGGCCGAGAGTGGGGCACTGTTCGATATCGAGGTCAATGCCAGCCCCATTTTGGCGGCCGAAATGCTGCGGCGTAGCTTGTGGAACGTGGCACACGGCGCATTGGTCACCTCTGCGACCCTGACTGCGCTGGGCAAGTTCGACCGCTTCCGCATGCGCTCGGGGTTGCCCCGCGATGCGGTTTCCTGCGTGGTGCCCAGCCCGTTCGTGCACGGTGATGCAGGCCTGCTGCGGGTGCCCGACCTCAAGGCCGACCCCCGTGACGCCGCCGGCCACACCGCGGCCATCATTCGCGAGCTGCCGGGCATCGTCGAAGAGGCCCGCGGCGCGCTGGTGTTGTTCTCGTCACGCAAGCAGATGCAGGACGTGTTCGATGGCCTGGACCGGGACTGGCGCAAGCTGGTGCTGATCCAGGGCAACTTGTCCAAGCAGGAAACCCTGAACAAGCACAAGGCCCGCGTCGACGACGGCCAGCATAGCGTGCTGTTCGGCCTGGCCAGCTTCGCCGAGGGCGTCGACTTGCCGGGGGCCTATTGCGAGCACGTGGTCATCGCCAAGATCCCGTTCGCCGTGCCTGACGACCCCGTCGAGGCGGCCTTGGCAGAGTGGATCGAAGCGCGAGGCGGCAATCCGTTCATGGAAATTGCCGTGCCTGATGCCTCGTTGCGCCTGATCCAGGCATGTGGCCGACTGTTGCGCACCGAGCAGGACCGCGGTGTCATCACCTTGCTGGACCGGCGCCTGGTCACCCAGCGCTACGGCAAGGCTATTCTCAATGCGCTGCCGCCATTTCGGCGGGAGATTTCCTGACGGCCGGAGCGCTTGCGCCGGCACGTTGTCCAACCTCAGTCGTGGGCCATGAGGGCCCTGAAGGAGAGACCCCGCCCTATGGTTCGCCGTACCTTGCCCGCTGTCATCGCCCTGCTGTTGAGTCCGCCGTTGCTGGCGGGGCAGCAGACGTTGTTCAGCTTCGTGCGCCCGGCCTCGGTGGTCAATGTCGCAACCGTGGATGCCGGCATGCCCCAGTACAACGCCGAGCAGACCGCCCAGGGCGAGGTGTTGCGACGCGTGGTGTTCAACGCCGCCGAGCGGCCGACCTTGCGCATGAGCCCGCAAAGCGGCACCTGGGACTGGTCCACCGGCCGCTTCCTGACCCTGCGTCTGCAAAACGCGATGCCCTGGGCGCTGACCTTGGATGTGACGGTGCAGGGCAATGACGGCCGTACGCTGACCAGCCGTATCGACTTGCCGGCAGGGCCTGCGCAAACGGTGATGGTGCCGTTGACAGCGCGTTCGCCCCTGCAGCAAGGGCTGCGTGCAGGCCCGCCCATGCCGTGGAGCTTCGGCGGCCAGCGCGTGCTACTCGGCAGCAGCACAGGCGCGGTGGACCTGGCACAGGTCGCGGCGGTCAGCCTGAGCATCCCTGGTCCCAAGGCAGCCCAGAGCCTGCTGATCGAGCGCGTGGGCATCCAGGATGACGACCAAGCGTGGCAGGCGGCCTACCGCGAACTCATCGACGCCTACGGCCAGTCCACGCGCAGCACCTGGCCTGAGAAAGTAACCAGTGATGAGCAGCTCAAGGCGAGCGCCGGGCGTGAACAGCAGCAGATCAGGGGGTGGTTGGCCGAACGTGAAAAGCAGCCGCTGGACACCTATGGCGGCGTGACGGCAGGCACGCCCTTCGAGGCTACCGGGTTCTTCCGCACCGAAAAACGCGAAGGGCGCTGGTACCTGGTGACGCCGCTGGGGCACCCGTTCTATTCCCTGGGCGTCAATGCCGTGGCCGCAGATGGCGGGCGCACGTATGTGGCGGGGCGCGAGGGGATGTTCAAGGCGCTGCCGCAACAGGGCGAGCCCCTGTCCGCCTTCTATGGCCAGGGCAATAACGATGACGGCAATGCCTCGTCCCAGGGGCGCGCCTTCAAGAAGGGGCAGTGGTTCGACTTCTATGCCGCCAATCTCGAACGCACCTATGGGGCACCGTGCCAGGGGGCCGACCCGCTGGCGCCAGCGCAGTCGGCCAATTGCCCTGCTGCCAAGTTGGACAGCGCCCGCTGGCAGCGCCATACGCTCGACCGGCTGCAGGCCTGGGGCTTCAATACATTGGGCAACTGGAGCGATGCGGCCTTAGGCGAGCACCAGCGCGTGCCTTACACCTTGCCGCTGTCCATCGTGGGCGATTACGCGAGCATCAGCACCGGCATGGACTGGTGGGGCCGCATGCCCGATCCCTTCGACCCACGCTTTGCGATGGCCACCGAACGGGCCGTGGCCATCGCCGCCCGCGACCACCGCGATGACCCTTGGCTGATTGGTTATTTTGCCGACAACGAGTTGGCCTGGGCGGCCCCGGGCGATGACCCGAAAGCGCGCTATGGGCTGGCCTACGGTACCTTGCGCCTGACCACCGACGTACCGGCCAAGCGCGCATTCCTCAAGCAGCTGCGTGACAAGTACCGAAATCAGGAAGGCTTGTCCAAGGCCTGGGGCATCGAGCTGTCGGCTTGGGAGTTGATGGAAGACCCCGGTTTCGAGGCCCCACTGCCCAGCCCGGAACACCCGGAAATCGAACGCGACTATCAGTATTTCCAGCAGGTGTTCGCCCAGACCTATTTCAAGACCCTCTCCGACTCGCTCAAGTGGCATGCGCCGAATCACCTCTTGCTGGGTGGGCGGTTTGCCGTGAGTACGCCCGAAGCGGTCAAGGCCTGCGCCGAGTTTTGCGATGTGCTCAGCTTCAATTTCTATACCCTCAAGCCTCAGGACGGCTATGACTTCGCGCGCCTGGCGGAGCTGGACAAGCCGGTGCTGGTGTCCGAGTTCCAATTCGGCTCGCGCGATCGCGGGCCGTTCTGGCCGGGGCCGGTGGAGGTCGCACGCGAGGAAGACCGCGGGCCTGCCTATGGCAATTTCCTCAAGGCGGCGCTCGCCCAGCCCACGATCGTCGGCGCCCATTGGTTCCAGTACCTTGACCAGCCTGCCAGCGGCCGATTGCTGGACGCAGAGAACGGGCACCTGGGTTTGGTTGCCATCACCGACATCGCCTACCCAGGCTTCGTCCAGGCCGTGCGCAAGAGCAACCTCGAAGCATTGGACCAGTTGCGCGCGCACAGCCAAGCGCCAGCGTCGCCGTGACGAGCGATGGGCGCCTGTAGGCAAAAGGCCGAACTACTGAAACAATGCAGGCCCTTTTGCCAACATGCCGCATGGAGAACACAGGGTGCAGATTCAGGGTCATTTTGAGCTGAAATTCGAAGCAGTGCGCGAAGCCTTCGCGGCGCTGTTCGATGATCCCCAGGAACGCGGGGCTGCGCTGTGCATTCAGGTGGGCGGTGAAACGGTAGTGGACTTGTGGGCGGGCACCGCCGACAAGGATGGCCAGCAGCCTTGGCACAGCGACACCATCGCCAACCTGTTTTCCTGCACCAAACCCTTTGCCGCCGTCACCGCCTTGCAACTGGTGGGCGAGGGCAAACTCGAACTGGATGCCCCGGTGGCGCGTTATTGGCCTGAGTTCGGTCAGGCGGGCAAAGCGGCTATCACGCTAAGACAATTGCTTAGCCACCGTGCCGGTCTGCCTGCGATTCGCGAGCTGCTGCCGGCCGAGGCCCTTTACGACTGGCAGGCAATGGTCGATGCCCTGGCCGCGCAAACACCGTGGTGGACACCGGGTAGCGAGCACGGCTACGCCGCTATCACCTTTGGTTGGCTGATCGGTGAGTTGATTCGTCGCGCAGATGGGCGCGGCCCAGGCGACTCCATCGTGGCGCGTACGGCGCGGCCGCTGGGGTTGGACTTCCATGTGGGGCTGGCCGACGAGGAGTTTCATCGGGTAGCCCATATTGCGCGCGGCAAGGGCAACCCTGGTGACGCTGCTGCCCAGCGCCTGCTGCAGGTGACGCTGCGTGAGCCCGAGGCGCTGTCTACAAGGGCGTTTACCAACCCGCCCGCCATTCTGACCAGTACCAACAAACCTGAGTGGCGGCGCATGCAGCAACCCGCAGCCAATGGCCATGGCAATGCCCGCAGCCTGGCTGGGTTCTATGCAGGCCTGCTCGAAGGCAGCCTGCTGGAGTCGGAGCTGCTGGAGGCGTTCACTCGCCAACACAGCCTGGGCCAGGACCGGACCTTGCTGACCCAGACGCGCTTCGGGCTGGGCTGCATGCTCGACCAGCCTGATGTGGCCAATGCCACCTTCGGCTTGGGTGCTCGCGCCTTCGGTCACCCCGGTGCCGGGGGCTCGGTCGGGTTTGCCGATCCGGAGCGAGATGTGGCTTTTGGCTTTGTCGTCAATACCTTGGGCCCCTACGTGCTGATGGATCCTCGCGCCCAGAAACTGGTGCGCGTACTTGGGCAATGCCTTTGATCGGTTAGTGCGGGTATTGCCCAGCCTCTTTGACTATCCTCAATGCCGACGCCTCAAGAGTGTGGGCAAAATTCCTTTCTAATTCATGGTGTATCGCTGATGTCTTCACATAAAACCTTAGCACTCGCCCTGTGCCTGACCGCTGTCACCGGCTGCGCCAGCCATCCCGAGGGTTCTGCCAAGAGCGCCAGTTCAAGCTGGTGGCCATTCGGCTCGGACAAGGTCGCCGAACAGGAAGTGAAGGCAGCAGTCACGGAAAAGGTCGCCAAGGCCGACGCCAAATCCGAAAGCAGCAGCCGCTGGTGGTGGCCGTTTGGCGGTGAGCAGAAGCAGGCCCAAGGGCCGGTGGTGCCGAAGATCGACCAACAGGCCACCCAGGCCTGGTTGGACGAGTACGAACCCAAGCTGCGCGAGGCCATCAAGGACAGCAAGCTGGAGCTCGAGCGGCGCGACAACGTGCTGGCAGTCACCTTGCCAGTAGACGGCGCGTACAACCCTGACCGTCCGAACATGTTATTGCCTGTCACCCTGGGCCCCATCACCCGCGTGGCCAAGACGGTCGAAGGCGACCCCAAGACGGCCGTGCTGGTGCTGGGCCACGCCGACACCAGCGGCGTGGTGGCTGCCAACCAGAAGCTGAGCCTTGAGCGTGCTGCCTCGGTATCGGCCATCTTCCGCCTGAGCGGGTTGCAACGTGATCGCCTGATCCTCAAGGGCATGGGCTCGGTGATGCCTCGCGCCGCCAACGACAGTGCCGAAGGCCGTGCACTGAACCGCCGCGTGGAAATGCTGCTGACCCCACAGAACACCATGGTCGCGCTGCTGAGCAAGTATCAACAGGCCACGCCAACGCCGTCGCCGGCTGCCATGGTAGCCGTGCAGGATGCCAAGGCACCTGTGACCAAGGCTACAGCCGCCAAGGCCCAGCCAAGCAAAGCTGCAGCCAAGCCAGCCGGCAAAACCGCTGCCAAGAAGCCTGCCGCCAAAGCCAAGTCCACGGCCAAGACGGCGAGCAAAAAAGCGGCGGCCGCCAAACCTGCCGCCAAGAAAGCTGCCACTGACAAGAAGGTAGCTGCCAACAGCCCTGCGAAGACCAACTGATCGTCAAGGAACGCAGCAATGACCCAATCCCTGGCCGATATGCGCCGCGATTACACCCGCGACGGCCTGACCGAGGCTCAGGCCCCGGCCGAGCCGTTCGCCTTGTTTCACCAATGGTTCGGCGATGCCGTGCAAACAGAGCAGGCGCCGGTGGAAGCCAACGCCATGACCCTGGCCACGGTGGATGCCGATGGGCGACCGCACTGCCGTGTGCTGTTGCTCAAGGGGCTGGACGAGCAGGGCTTCACGTTCTTCACCAACTACGACAGCGCCAAGGGTAGGCAGCTGCAGGCCAACCCGTTCGCCGCCATGACCTTTTTCTGGCCGGCGCTCGAACGGCAAGTGCGTATCGAGGGCCGTGTCGAGAAGGTCTCGGCCAAGGAATCGGACGATTACTACCAGGTCAGGCCGTTGGGCAGCCGCCTGGGCGCCTGGGCATCGCCCCAGAGCCAGGTGATCGCTGGGCGCGAGGCGCTCGAAACCCTGGTCAAGGCGACCGAGGCGCGTTTCTCCGACACCCAGCCCCACTGCCCCGAGCATTGGGGTGGCTACCGCCTGCTGCCAGAGCGCATCGAGTTCTGGCAAGGGCGCGCCAGTCGCCTGCATGACCGCCTGAACTACCGCAAGGCGGCCCAGGGCTGGCACCGCGAGCGTCTCGCGCCTTGATACACGGGGCTACAAGATAGCCCCATCGGCCTTGTTCTTCAGCGCGAATACGCCGCCGCCTCCTGCGCAAGCCACTGAGCCAGTGCGTTGCGCCCCATCTTCGACTGACGCGCATGTTGCAACCGCTGCAGCATGTACGCCTGCTTGTGCGGGTCGCCACCTGCCAGTGACAGCGCCAGGTCACGGTCCATCCATTGCCGCATGCGCACGTACAGCCAGGCGTGGAAACCCAACCCGGCGAGGGTGGCGACCACAACGATGAAGTAATCCATGGTTATCCTTGGTCTGATGGGTAAGCGCCCTGCCTGACCGCGTTGGCTGTACGCTGGCTGAATGAAAGCAATTTTATGCAGTGAGTACCGTGACAGCCGTCAATGTGCAGCGTCTAATGAGTACCTGACTTATGGAGATTCTACCCATGCGTAAATCCGCTTTGCTGGTTGCGACCTTCACAGCCACCGCGCTGCTACTCGGTGGCTGTGCGTCAAACTTGAGCGGCGACAGCTATTCGCGCGATGAGGCCCGCCGTGTGCAAACCGTGCGCATGGGCACCATCGAATCGCTGCGCCCTGTGAAGATCGAAGGTACCAAGACACCGATTGGCGGAGGCGCTGGTGCCGTAGTGGGTGGCCTGGCGGGCAGCGCCGTCGGTGGCGGGCGTGGCAGCATCGTCGCTGCCGTGATTGGTGCCGTTGCCGGTGGCCTGGCCGGTTCGGCCGCCGAAGAGGGTATCACCCGTACCCAGGGTGTGGAGATCACGGTGCGCGAAGACGACGGCAGCATGCGCGCTTATGTGCAGTCCGTGCAGGAAAACGAGATTTTCCGGGTGGGCGACCGTGTGCGCATCATGACGGTCGATGGCACCAGCCGCGTCTCGCACTGATCAACGCCCTGAAAAAACCCGATCAGGCTTCTGGCCTGATCGGGTTTTTTTGTACCGGCATTTCAGGGCTTGTTACTGGGCCAGCATGGCCTTGGCCACCGCTTCAGCAACCCGAATGCCATCAACCCCTGCAGACAGAATGCCACCTGCATAGCCCGCCCCTTCGCCGGCAGGGAACAGCCCCTTCACGTTCAGGCTCTGGAAATCTTCGCCCCGCGTGATGCGAAGCGGCGAAGAGGTGCGGGTCTCGATCCCGGTCAACACCGCGTCATGCAGGTTATAGCCCTTGATTTGCCGATCAAAGGCGGGCAAGGCCTCGCGTATTGCCTCAATGGCGAAGGCCGGCAGGCTTGGCGCCAGGTCACCCAGGGTCACGCCAGGCTTATAGGACGGCTCGACACTGCCCAGTGCGGTCGAAGGCTTGCCAGCCACGAAATCGCCCACCAGCTGAGCCGGTGCCTGATAGTTGCTCCCGCCCATGACGTAGGCGTGCGCTTCCAGGCGCTCTTGCAACTCGATGCCGGCCAGCGGGCCGCCGGGGTAGTCCCGTTCCGGGTCGATGCCGACGACAATGCCGGAGTTGGCATTGCGTTCGTTGCGTGAGTACTGGCTCATGCCATTGGTGACGACGCGGCCGGGTTCACTGGTGGCGGCCACTACCGTGCCGCCTGGGCACATGCAGAAGCTGTAGACCGACCGCCCGTTCTTGGCGTGATACACCAGCTTGTAGTCCGCCGCACCCAGCTTGGGGTGACCTGCATACTTGCCCAGGCGCGCCTTGTCGATGAGCGATTGCGGGTGCTCGATGCGGAAACCGACGGAAAACGGTTTGGCTTCCATGTACACACCCTGCGCATGCAACATGCGGAAGGTGTCCCGGGCGCTATGGCCCAATGCCAGAACTACATGCCGTGAAAGCAGCTGCTCCCCACTTTCAAGCACCACGCCCTGAACCTGGCCTTCTTCGATCAGCAGGTCGGTGACCTTTTGTTCGAAACGAACCTCGGCCCCCAGGGCGATCATTTCCTGGCGCATCTGCTCGACCATGCCGGTGAGGCGGAAGGTGCCGATGTGCGGCTTGTTGATGTACAAGATCTCGTCAGGCGCGCCGGCCTTGACGAACTCCTCCAGCACCTTGCGGCCGTGATGCTGCGGGTCCTTGATCTGGCTGTACAGCTTGCCGTCGGAGAAAGTCCCGGCGCCGCCTTCGCCGAACTGCACGTTGGACTCGGGGTTGAGCACGCTCTTGCGCCACAGGCCCCAGGTGTCCTTGGTGCGCTGGCGCACTTCCTTGCCGCGTTCGAGGATGATCGGCTTGAAGCCCATCTGCGCCAGCAGCAAGCCGGCGAAAATCCCGCACGGGCCCAGGCCCACCACGATGGGGCGTGCGCCCAGGCCCTCAGGGGCATGGGCGACATACTTGTAGGTCACGTCCGGCGCGGGCCCGACGTTATGGTCGTCGGCGAACCTGCGCAGCAACTCTTCTTCGTTGCTGGCATGCAGGTCGATGGTGTAGATGAACAGCAGTTCGGTGTTCTTCTTGCGCGCATCGTAGCTGCGCTTGAACAGGTTGAAGCTGATCAGCTGCTCGTCGCGGATGCCCAGGCGCTGGACGATGGCCTCGCGCAGTGCTTCATCGGGATGGTCCAGGGGCAGCTTGAGTTCGGTGATTCGTAGCATGGCAGGGTCCAGTATCCCGGCCATGGGCGGCCGGCGGCTTAACACAAACCGCCAAGTATAAAGCTTTAGCCGCCTCGACTGGCAGGATTAAGCCGCCCGGTCATCAGTCATCGCGCGCGCCACCGTAATAACCGCAGCCTTGCAGGGTCGTGCCATCAATGCGCAGCTCGGCGCGCAGATGGTTGAACGCGCCCGTGGCCGGGTCCATGCAGCGCTGTGGCGCCAGCCAGAGTTCGACGCGCTGCCCATTGGCTTCGCTGGTCAGGGTCAAGCCGCCACCGGGTACCTGCTCCTCCAGAAAGGGCAGGGCAAGCGGGGGTTGGTCGGCACGGTTGAGCACCATGCCCCGGCTATTGGCCTTGACGTCCCAGTCAGGCTTGTGGCCACCGGCTCGCAGGGTGAGCTGCTTGAAGTTGGGGTCGATGCACCCATTGCTGGCGTGTTCCAGGCGGTACAGGCGGCGCAGGTCCAGTTGCCCATCGGTATTGGCCTGCTTGCTGCCTGTAAGCCGGCCACGCACGTCGGCGAACAGGGTGTCGTTGGCACCGGTTGCAAGGTTCGCTGCTTCCTGCAGGATACCCGTGGCGGCGGCATCGTTGATGACGAAGCTGCGGGGTTCGTTGCAGGGCTTGAATAGCAACTGCCCACCGGCAGCGTGAACCTGGCCTTGCATGCGGGTGCTGCCGATATCAGGGTCGGCGGGTTTTTCGGCCAGGAGCTGGCAGCCCGCGAACAGGGGCAACAAGGCGGTCAGTAGCAGGGAAGGGGTCAGGCGCATGACGGGCTCCGGTGTTCGAGAGGCCGTCACGTTACTGAGGCAGGCAGGGGCAATACAAGCCCGGCGAAGATAAATAGACGGCTGCCACCTGCGCGCAGTCCGTGCTGTTTGATCGTGAAGCGGGGGGTGCAAGCGTGCAGTGTCAAGATAACGGGGCCCTCGCAGGCCCCGCTGGCATCAACCGCCTAGATAGGCGTCACGCACTTTTGGATCGGTCAGCAGCCCTTCGCCCGTACCCTGCATCACCACATGCCCATTCTCCAGCACATAGGCCCGGTCGGCGATTTTCAGCGCCTGGTTGGCGTTCTGTTCTACCAGGAACACTGTCACGCCATCACGGCGCAGTTGTTCGATGATGTCAAAGATCTGCTGGATGATGATCGGTGCCAGGCCCAGGGAGGGTTCGTCGAGCAGCAGCAACTTGGGTTTACTCATCAGGGCACGCCCGATGGCCAGCATCTGCTGCTCGCCCCCGGACATGGTGCCGCCGCGCTGGGCATACCGCTCCTTCAGGCGCGGAAACAGCTGCAGCACTTTGTCCAACTGCGCCTGATAGTCGCCCTTGTCGGTGAAGAACCCGCCCATGGCCAGGTTCTCCTCGACGGTCAGCCGGGCGAACACCCGGCGGCCTTCGGGCACCACGGCAATACTCTTGCGCATGATGTGCGAGGAGGGCTGGCCGACCAGTTCCTCGCCCAGGTACTTGATGCTGCCGCTGTGGGCTTGGGGTGAACCGCACAGGGTCATGAGCAAAGTGGATTTGCCCGCGCCGTTGGCGCCGATCAGGGTGACGATTTCGCCCTGGTTGATCTCTACGTTGACGCTGTGCAGCGCCTGGATCTTGCCGTAGAAAGTGGAAACGTTCTCGAACTTCAGCATTTACGCTTCCCCCAGGTAGGCTTTGATCACTTCAGGATTGTCGCGGATTTCCTGGGGCGTGCCATGGGCCAGGGGCGTGCCCTGGTTGATGACCACGATGTGATCGGAAATGCTCATCACCAGCTTCATGTCATGCTCGATCAGCAGCACGGTCACGTTGTGTGATTCACGCAAATAGGCAATCAATGCCTTGAGGTCCTCGGTTTCTTTCGGGTTCAACCCGGCAGCCGGCTCATCGAGCATGATGATCCTTGGGCGGGTCATCATGCAGCGGGCGATTTCCAGGCGCCGTTGCTGGCCGTAGGCGAGGGTGCCGGCGGTGCGATTGGCGAATTCGGTCAAATTGACCTTGTCCAGCCAGTACTGCGCCCGCTCCATGGCTTCCTTTTCACTGCGGCGAAACCCCGGGGTCTTGAACAGCCCGGCGAAGAAGTTGGTGTTCAAGTGCCGGTGCTGGGCGATCAGCAGGTTTTCGAGCGCCGTCATTTCCTTGAACAGGCGCACGTTCTGGAAGGTGCGTACCACCCCTTTGCGCGCGATCTGGTGCCCGGCCAGGCCTTGGATGGGCTCGCCATCGAGCAGGATGGTGCCGCCGCTGGGCCGGTAGAAACCGGTCAGGCAGTTGAACACCGTGGTCTTGCCGGCGCCGTTCGGACCGATCAGCGCCACCACTTGTTTTTCCTTGACGGTCAGGCCTACGCCATTGACCGCCAACAAGCCGCCGAAGCGCATGCTAAGGCCGCTGACTTGCAGAATTTCGCGGCTCATCGACGCAGCTCCATGTGGGGACGTTGCATTGGCAGCAGACCTTGCGGACGCCAGATCATCATCAGCACCATCAGCGCACCGAACATCAGCATCCGGTATTCACTGAATTCGCGCATCAGCTCCGGCAGCAGGATCATGACGATGGCAGCGAGGATCACGCCAAGCTGCGAGCCCATGCCGCCGAGCACCACAATGGCCAGGATGATGGCCGACTCGATGAACGTGAACGATTCCGGCGTCACCAGCCCTTGGCGAGCGGCAAAGAAGCTGCCGGCAAAGCCTGCGAAGCAGGCACCCAGGGTGAAGGCCGAGAGCTTGATCACGGTGGGGTTCAGGCCCAGGGCACGGCAGGCGATCTCGTCTTCGCGCAACGCTTCCCAGGCACGGCCGATGGGCATGCGCAACAAGCGGTTGATCACGAACAGCGCAAGCAGTGCCAGCAACAGTGCAACCAGGTACAGGAAAATGACCTTGTTGATCGAGTTGTAGGGCAGGCCGAAATACTCGTGGAAGGTCTGCATGCCCTCGGCGGCGCGTCGCTCGAAGGTAAGGCCGAAGAATTCGGGCTTGGGAATGTTGCTGATGCCGTTGGGGCCACCGGTCCAGTCGGTGAGGTTACGCAGGAACAGGCGAATGATCTCGCCGAAGCCCAGCGTCACGATCGCCAGGTAGTCCCCCCGCAGGCGCAACACCGGAAAACCGAGCAGGAAGCCAAAGGTGGCGGCCATCAGTCCGGCAATCGGCAGGCAGACCCAGAAACTCCAACCCAGATAGTGCGACAGCATGGCGTAGCTGTAGGCACCCACGGCGTAGAAGCCCACATACCCCAGGTCCAGCAAGCCGGCCAGGCCGACCACGATGTTCAGGCCAAGGCCGAGCAACACGTAGATCAGGATCAGGGTGGCGATGTCGACCGCGCCGCGCGAGCCGAAGAAGGGCCAGATCAGGGCCACCACGACCAGCCCAAGAATCACCCAGCGCTGGGTTTTGGGAAGGGTCAGGTAGTTGCTCAGCGCAGGTGGAATCAGCTTGCGGTCCGAGCGTCGGCTCATCACCGAGCTCCACTGCCGGTCGAACAGCACGCGAAGGAACATCAGCACCGAGCATACGGCGATGATGCTGATAGTGAACGAGCCCTGGCTATGCACCACCAGGCTGATGCCGTCGATGCTCAGCTTCAGGCCCAGCACCGGGAAGGCCACGGCCCATACCAGCAAGGCGCTGAAAAACGCCGGTTTGAGATTCTTGTTCATACTTTTTCAACCTCCGGGCGGCCCAGGATGCCGGTCGGCCGGAACAACAGGACGAGAACCAACAAGCCGAATGCCACGACGTCCTTGTACTGGTCGCCGAAGATGTCGGCGCCGAACGCTTCGGCCACACCCAGCACCAGCCCACCGAGCATGGCGCCCGGAATGCTGCCGATACCGCCTAGCACCGCGGCGGTAAAGGCCTTCAGGCCAACCAGGAAGCCGGCGTTAGGGTTGATGACCCCGTATTGCATGCTCAGCAGCACGGCCGCGACGGCCGCCAGGGCAGCACCGATGACGAAGGTGAGGGCGATGATGTTGTTGGTGTTGATGCCCAGCAAGTTGGCCATCTTGATGTCCTCGGCGCAGGCGCGACATGCGCGGCCCAGTCGCGAACGGGAGATGAACAGGGTCAGCAGGGTCATGGCCACCAGTGTTACCACGAACACCAGCACTTGCATGTAGGACACCAGGACTTCTTCTGCGCCGCCTGGTCCGAACGAGAAGCTGCCCGGAATCAGGTTGGGAATGGACTTGTCCTTGGAGTCTTGGGACAACAGCACGGTGTTCTGCAGGAAAATCGACATACCGATGGCAGAAATCAGCGGAATCAGCCGGTTACTGTTGCGCAGTGGACGGTAGGCAACCCGTTCGATGCTGTAGCCATAGGCACTGGTCACGAAAATGGTCGCGACGAAGGCAACGGTCATCAGGATCGGTAGCGAATGAATACCCATCATGGCCAGACCCGCCAAGGCGATGAACGCCACATACGAGCCGATCATGTAAACCTCGCCGTGGGCGAAGTTGATCATGCCGATGATGCCGTACACCATCGTGTAGCCGATGGCGATCAAGGCATAGGTGCTGCCGATGGTCAATCCATTAACCAGTTGTTGGAAGAAATGGTAGATCTCAGGCATTACAGCGCTCCTAAAAACCTGATTTGCATTTCGCTGGCCGGGGTACGGCCAGGAAACCGCGGGTGACGGTTTTAAGATTTTCAGGTGAGCCAGTCCCCGGATCGCGGGGGCGGGCCCATGAACCTCGTAAAACAAAGCCCACTGCTCGCACAGTGGGCTTCTCGGTCAGCTATTAGTCACGCTTGTTACTGAGGGGAGACTTCAGTCTTCGGTTTGCCGAAGTGCCATTCGTAAACCACGAACTTGAAGTCTTTGAGGTCACCCTTGTCGTCATAGGTCAGGGTGCCGGTAGGGGTCTTGAACGAGCCACTGTGGATGGCCTCGGCCACCTTGTCGGTGTCCTCGGATTTCGCGGCTTTGATGCCTTGGGCGATCAGCTCGACGGCCGAGTAGGCAGGGAAGACGAACGGGCCGCTCGGGTCCTTGCCGTCAGCCTTGATCGCGTCGACGATCTTCTTGTTCTCAGGGTCGGCATCGAACGACTTGGGCAGGGTGACCAGCAGGCCTTCGGAGGCATTCTGGGCGATTTGCGAAATGGAGTCGTTACCCACGCCTTCCGGGCCCATGAACTTGGCTTTCAGGCCTTTTTCCTGCGCTTGACGCAGGATCAGGCCCAGCTCTGGGTGGTAGCCGCCGTAGTACACGAAATCGACGTTGTTCTGCTTGAGCTTCTGGATGATGGACGAGAAGTCCTTGTCGCCGGCGTTGAGGCCTTCGAACACGGCAACCTTGGTGCCTTTTTGCTCCAGGGTCTGCTTGACGGCCGTGGCGATGCCTTCACCATACTGCTGTTTGTCGTGCAGTACCGCGACCACCTTGGGCTTGACGTGGTCGGCAATGTAGTTGCCGGCGGCAGGGCCTTGGGCGCTGTCCAGGCCGATGGTGCGGAAGATCAGCTTGTAGCCGCGGGAGGTGATTTCCGGGGACGTTGCCGCCGGGGTGATCATGATCACGCCTTCGTCTTCGTAGATGTCGGACGCTGGCTGGGTGGAGCTGGAGCACAGGTGGCCGATGACGAACTTGACGCCGTCGTTGACCACTTTGTTGGCGACGGCCACGGCCTGTTTAGGGTCGCAGGCGTCGTCGTATTCCTTGGCTTCGAGCATCTTGCCATCGACACCGCCTGCGGCGTTGATGTCCTTGATGGCTTGCTTGGCACCGATGAACTGCATGTCGCCATACTGGGTCACGGGGCCGGTCTTGGGCCCGGCGATCCCGATCTTGATGGTGTCGGCGGCAAACGAATGGCTGGCTACCCCGGCCAGAACCATTGCAGCGAACAGCTTGGAAATCTTGATCATAGTGCTCCACTCATTCTGTTGTAATTCTTATAGTCCTGGCGGCCAGGGCTACAGACCAGGCGGGTTGCGGCGTGGTCATGCCAACGCGCAAGCCCACCTTCCCCGGAACATGTCCCGGAACTGTACCGGTACAGTGTAGAGCGCTGTCTGCGCGCT
This sequence comes from Pseudomonas sp. KCJK9111, assembly GCF_046231935.1. Taxonomy (NCBI): domain Bacteria; kingdom Pseudomonadati; phylum Pseudomonadota; class Gammaproteobacteria; order Pseudomonadales; family Pseudomonadaceae; genus Pseudomonas; species Pseudomonas sp. KCJK9111. The sequence goes on from NZ_JBJJMO010000028.1 coordinate 42,476, forward strand.
TGAAAAGCGGGCAAAAAGCGCCTGGTTTCACGGTTGTCGCTTGCTTGACACTAAAGTACAAAAAGGCGCCATCAGATGGCCTATATTGGCAGTCGCACCTCGAAAAGACGTGGCCCGCCAGCCATTTGCATATTTGAAACCAGGTTTTTCTGCAAAAATGCCGGCCCTTTCAAAGCCAGATTTCCAGCGGATATTCCCATGACTGATCGAACAAGCACCCTCTATGCCAAATTGCTCGGAGAGACCGCCACCATCGAGTGGAAAGCCCTGGAAAGGTTCTGGGCAAAAGGTGACCTGATTTGGGTCGATCCCGCCCTGGATCTGATCACCGTGGCCACGGCAATGGCCGAAAACCGCAGTGATATCTTCGAGAAGTGGCGCACTGATGGCACTGTCGGCCCAGTGACGGCAGAACAGGCCAGTGAACTGCAAACCCGCGATCCAGAGATATGGGCGGTGGTCGTGTCGCCGTTCATCGTCATTCAAGTCAGGCAGTGAATAGCAGCCTTGTGCTTTTTTGGTGCGCGAAAACGCGCAGGCGCCTCTTTTGGGTGCTCGTGATTGCTCAATTGAGGTAGAGGTAAGTAACAATTCGGCGTGGCGGTAACAGTTTACGGCATGCGTAAAGGTGGTCATCACCGCAGTCACGCAGCGCGGCGTTGCCCCCAGCCCCTTTTTCAGCCAGGAGTACCTGATGAGCAACGCATTACCTTCGCTTGGCTTCGCTGGTGTCGGTCTGATGGGCCTGCCAATGTGCAAGCGCTTGCTGGCGGCCGGCTATCGGCTGTGGGTATGGAACCGCAGCCCGGAAAAATGCCAGGCGCTGGTTGCCGCAGGCGCACGACTGGCCGCAAGCCCCGCCGAGCTTGCACGGCAGGTGGACATGGTATTGCTATGCCTGGCCGATACCGCCGTGGTGCGCGAGGTGGTATTTGGCGATCAGGGCGTTGCTGCAGGCGGGCGGCAGGGCCAGCTACTGGTGGATTTTTCCAGCCTGGAGCCTGGCGCTACCCGGGAAATGGCAGCCCAACTGGGCGCCTTGTGTGGGATGGCCTGGCTGGATGCCCCGGTGTCCGGCGGCACGGCGGGCGCGCAGGCAGGTACCCTGGCCATCATGGTGGGCGGGGAGGAGGCTGACCTGGCGCGTGCTCGCCCAGTGCTGGAGGTGCTTGGTCAGCGGGTGACGCACATGGGGGGCGTTGGCGCGGGCCAGGTGACCAAGGCCTGCAACCAGATGATCGTGGCGTGCAACGCCCTGGTCATTGCCGAGGTCATCGCGCTGGCCGAGCGTTCCGGGGTGGACGCCGGGTTGATCGCCCAGGCCCTGGCAGGCGGATTTGCCGATTCCAAGCCTTTGCAGATATTGGCCCCGCAGATGGCAGAAAGCCGTTTCGCTCCCATCAAGTGGCATGTGCGAACGCTGCTCAAGGACCTGGATGGTGCTGTGAAGTTTTCACGCGAACAGGGCGCGGCGACGCCGCTGACGGGTCTGGCTGCCCAATTGATGCGCTTGCACGGCAGTCAGGGTTACCTGGACCAGGACCCTTCGACCTTGGTCGAGCAGTATCGCATCAAACGCCAGGACTAGGTGCTGACCAAGCGCGCGGTAGGGAAACCGCGCGAGGTTGGGACGGTCTGACCTGCAGCGGCCTCATCCCAGGACGGGTAAGGCCGCTGCAGGTCAGGCGGGCCCACTGCGGTCAGCCTGCGACCAGCACGCGGATCGCTTCAAGGCGCAGCGCTGCTTTGGCCAACATGGCCAGGCCTTCTTCGCGCTGCTTGCGCAACGCGTCGATTTCACTGTCCCTCACGCTTGGGTTGACCGCTTGCAGTGCCACCAGGCGGGCGAGCTCTTCGTCGGCCTCGGCGGCCAGGCGTCGTTGGGCTTCGGCCACCCGTTGCTCATGTAGCGGGACGATCTTTTCTTCGCCGCTGCCGATACGCTTTGCAAGCACGTCGCGCTGAGCCTGGACGAACTTGTTGGCACTGGCACGGGGTACGCTTTCGAGCTGATCGTTCAGGGTCTCGAATGCGACCCGCGACGCCAGGTCATTGCCGTTGGCATCAAGCAGGCAGCGCAGGGCGGCTGGCGGCAGGTACCGGCCCAGTTGCAAGCTGCGCGGCGCGACCACCTCGCTGACGAACAGCAACTCGAGCAGCACAGTCCCAGGCTTGAGCGCCTTGTTCTTGATCAGCGCCACAGCGGTATTGCCCATCGAGCCGGACAGCACCAGGTCCATGCCGCCTTGCACCATCGGGTGCTCCCAGGTCAGGAACTGCATGTCTTCACGCGACAGCGCCTGGCCGCGGTCATAGGTGATGGTCACACCTTCGTCATCGCCCAAGGGGAAGCTGGCGTCGAGCATCTTCTCGCTGGGCTTCAGGATCAGCGCGTTTTCCGAATGGTCTTCACTGTCGATACCGAACGCATCGAACAGGGTTTCCATGTAGATCGGCAGGGCGAACTGATCGTCCTGCTCGAGGATGGCCTCCACCAGCGCTTCACCTTCGCCGGCACCACCGGAATTGAGTTCGAGCAAGCGGTCACGGCCGGTATGCAGCTCGGCTTCGAGCCGCTCACGTTCGCTTCGCGCTTCGTTGACCAGGCTGTCCCAGGCCTTGCTGTCATCACTGTCGAGCAGTGCCAGCAGGCGGGGGCCGAACTGATGCTGCAGGGCGTTACCGGTGGGGCAGGTGTTGAGGAAGGCGTTGAGCCCTTCGTGGTACCACTGGAACAGGTGCGCTTGCGGCGTGCCTTGCAGGTACGGCACGTGCAACTCGATGGTGTGCTTCTGGCCGATACGGTCCAGACGGCCGATACGTTGTTCGAGCAGGTCGGGGTGGGCAGGCAAGTCGAACATCACCAGGTGATGAGCGAACTGGAAGTTGCGCCCCTCGCTGCCGATTTCCGAGCAGATCAGCACCTGGGCGCCGAATTCTTCATCGGCGAAGTAGGCCGCCGCGCGGTCGCGCTCCAGGATGCTCATGCCCTCGTGGAAGACCGAAGCCGGAATCCCGGAACGCACGCGCAGGGCGTCTTCCAGGTCCATGGCGGTCTCGGCATGGGCGCAAATGACCAGCACCTTGGTGCGCTTGAGCATTTTCAAGGTGTCGATCAGCCAGTCGACCCGCGGGTCGAAGCGCCACCAGCGCTCTTCCTGCGCCTGGTCCGCCTGGGACTGGAACGCCACCTCAGGGTAAAGCTCGGCGTGTTCGCCCTCGGGCAAGCTGGCGTACTGCTCTGGGTTGGGCAGTGGGTGAGGGTGCAACTGCCGCTCAGGGAACCCCTGGATGGCGGCGCGGGTGTTGCGGAACAGCACGCGTCCGGTGCCATGGCGATCGAGCAGTTCGCGGATCAGTCGGGCGCTGGCCTGGCTGTCCCCGTCGTTGACCGCCGCGAGCAGTGCGTCGCCCTCGGCCCCGAGGAAACCCTGGATGGTGGCGTGGGCCTTTGGCGACAAGCGTCCCTCGTCCAGCAGCTCTTGCACCGCCTCGGCCACCGGGCGGTAATGCTCGCTTTCGGCGCGGAAGGCCGCCAGGTCATGGAAGCGGTTGGGGTCGAGCAGGCGCAGACGTGCGAAATGGCTGTCCTGGCCCAATTGTTCAGGGGTTGCAGTGAGCAGCAGCACGCCGGGAATGACCTGGGCCAGCTGTTCGACCAGTGCATATTCGGCGCTGGCGTGTTCCTCGTGCCAGACCAGGTGGTGCGCCTCATCGACCACCATCAGGTCCCAGCCCGCCGCGAACAGCGCATCCTGGGCTTTCTCGTCGTCGACCAGCCACTCCAGCGCGACCAGCGCGAGCTGGGCGTCCTCGAAGGGGTTGCTGGCATCACTTTCAATGAACCGTTCGGCATCGAACAGGGCGACCTGCAGGTTGAAACGCCGGCGCATCTCCACCAGCCATTGATGCTGGAGGTTCTCGGGCACCAGGATCAGCACCCGGCTGGCGCGGCCGGTCAGCAGTTGGCGATGAATCACCAGGCCTGCCTCGATGGTCTTGCCCAGGCCCACTTCGTCGGCGAGCAGTACGCGAGGTGCGCTGCGGTCGGCCACTTCGCGGGCGATGTGCAACTGGTGGGCGATGGGCTGGGCACGGCAGCCGCCCAGGCCCCACAGCGTGGACTGCATCTGCCTGCTGGTATGCTGCAGGGTGTTATAGCGCAGGCTGAACCAGGACAGCGGGTCGATCTGGCCGGCGAACAGGCGGTCGCTGGCCAGGCGGAACTGGATGAAGTTCGACAGCTGGGTCTCCGGCATCGTGCGGGGCTGATTCTGCCCGTCGAGCCCGTGATAGACCATTAGGCCGTCGATGTCCTCGACTTCCCGCACGGTCAACTTCCAACCTTCGAAGTGAGTGATCTGGTCACCTGGCGAGAAGCGCACGCGTGTCAGCGGCGCATTGCGCAGGGAATATTGGCGGGTATCGCCAGTGGCCGGGTAGAGGACGGTCAGGAGGCGGCCATCCTGCGCCAGGATGGTACCCAGGCCGAGCTCTGCCTCGCTGTCGCTGATCCAGCGTTGCCCCGGTTGATACTGCTGCGCCATACTGCCTGCACTCCCGCGATGAAAAAGCCGATTATGTTAACGGATCGGCCGGGCAGACCAAAGTGCCGAGTGCACCTGAGGGTGCCGAACGGTCTCGGCCGGTGCATCAGTCTAGCCGTTTCGTCGCTTCCTGCCGTGCCGACGAGGGTTCTGCATCCCATGCCTGCCAAGCCTCTTTGCGTTGTCTTGAGCCTCACGGTCGGCGGCCTGCTCCTGGCAGGATGCAAGCCGAAGACCTTCGAAATGTTGCCGCCTATCCCCATGGAGCAACTGGAGGGGCTGGGCGTACAGGCACCGCTCAAGAGTGTGCACTACCGGGACAGGGACGGCGAAGGGCTGTTGGTCTTGAGCCGTGTCGATGGCCAGGCCAGCGATCCTGAAAGTGAGCAGGAAGTGGACAAGGTCGTGCTCAAGGCCACCTTGTACGGCCGAAGCAAAGCGCAGAAAGCCTTCCTGGCGCGCTGGCAGATCGATCAGCAAACCACGTGTCCGGGTTTGGACTTGGATGTGGATTTCTACACCGATGTCAGCGGCGTTGCCGACCTCGACCAGAACGGTGCGGCCGAGGTGACGGTGGCCAGCCATGCGTTCTGCGGAGGAGGTGTCGAGCCCCATGACATCGCCATCGAGATGCGGGACGGGCAAACGGTCTACAGCATCACGGGCCAGTCGCTGATCACCCCGGCAGGCGAAGACCCGATCGGCGGCGAGCGCCAGGACAGTGCCTCGCTCAAGGCCGCCCCGGCCTGGGTTCGGGCCCATATGGATGCAGTGTGGCAGCAGATCTACCAGCGTCCCTGGAGCGAAACCGCCTTGCAGGACCAGGATGAGGCGGCGGACGAACCGGGCTAAATGTTGTCCATGACTTCAAGGCAGCAGCAGGGCTGCCGATACAGGGGTACAGGAGAACCGCCATGCTGCCACCGATCATTCCGCTCAGCGCTGCCCCGGTCACCTCGCAGCAGGACCCGGTCAAACCGACCCCGGATATAAAGCCGGTAGTGCCGGCGCAGCCTGCGTCCGGTGAAAGTGCAATCGACCTCAAGCGCCAGCGTGACCCGCAGGACCAGCAGTTGCTGCTGCGCGAGGAGCAGCGCCGACAGCAGCAACGCCAGGGTAAAGGCAAAGATAACGATGAGCGATTCGACGCGTTGCCGGGCCATGAGGTCAACGCCGACAATACCGTGCCAGTGGTGCCCTTGATGGGTGAGCCCGTGCGCCAGGGGCTGCTGGTGGACATCGAAGTATGAAATGGGACTGGCAAGCGTCTGGTTCTGGCCCCATCATGCAGTATCCGTAGCGTGTAGAGCCCAGTATGAGCCAAGACAATCTCATTGATTTCGATGCCGAACGTGCACGCCGCGTGCATGACATCAAGGAAAAGCGCCTGAATGAAATGCGCGATGCCTTCGAGCAGGCACTGCCCTTGAATGCTGCCAAGAAGAAGTCCAAGCGCAAGCCCAAGAAACGCTGATGCTTGACGCAGGTCAACCCTGCACCCGCCCCACGCGCCCGTCCCCGGGCGTCATTGACCCTGGTCAATTTCCTCCCGCCCGACATTGGTTACTGTTCTCCCATCGGACAACGGCAAACAAATGGAGAGGTCGGCATGTTCTTCGACAACGTGGTTATCGCAGGGGTGGTAACGGTGGGGTTGATGATGGCTTTCTTCGCCGGTCTAGGCATTTTCATCTGGAAGGACTCGAGCAAGCGCAAGCGCCCTTGACCTTCTCGATTCACGAGCACGCAAGGCATTTAGGGCGACTTCGGTCGCCCATTTTTTTGCCTGGCATTTGTTTCGGCGACGTGGGCCATTACGCGCGGGTGTGGCTGGCAGCGGCAAGCATTTCGGTTTGATGGCTGCGCAGCGCGTTCCATTCATCGTGAGGTGGGGCATGACCATTACATCCCAGGATATCTGCAATGCAGCCGAACAGCTCAAGGGCTTCGTCGGCTTTCACGGTAAACGCGGCCTCTATATCGTGCGTTTCTCCGAGGATGCCTTTGGCATGGATATCGCCGACGACAGCATCATGCCGTGCAACGAGTTCGTATGGCGACCTGAACAGGGGCATCGCATGGCCTTGTGTCGCGAGCGGCTGGGCCTGTTGCTGGAGCAACGCATGGATGAGCGGCTGAATGTGAGTGAGCCGCTCAGGGCCTACCTTCGTCGGCACGACCTGCCGGAGATTGTGGCCGAGCGGCGCTTGCACCCGGCAGGTGTCATCGCGCCAGCGATATGAAGGCGGGGGGCTCGGCAGGAGGCGTCACGCTGGTATCGGCTCGATGAGTGGCCATGACGCGATCCCGACCGTTGCGCTTGGCTACATATAAAGCGGTGTCCGCCTGGCGTAACCAGCCGTCCGGCGTCTCCAGCGAGGGGTCGAACGGGCACAGGCCAATGCTCAAGCTGATGCGCAGGTGCGGCGTCTGCGGGTCGCGGTAGGCCGCCACACGCTCGCGCAGGCGCTCCATGGCCTGGCAGGCCTGGGCTTCAGTGGTGCTCGGCAGTATCACGCAAAACTCGTCACCCCCGTAGCGACCGGCCTTGTCGCCCTCGCGCAGGGCGCCGAGCAACTCGATGCTCACCTGGCGCAGCACCTGATCGCCCACTACATGGCCGAAGGTGTCGTTGATGGTCTTGAAATGATCGATGTCGATCAGGGCAACTACCGCTTCACCGCGCTGCTTCCTGCACCCGTGAAAACGCCTCGCCAGAAGGTCTTTCCAGGCGCCGTGGTTGAGCAGCCCGGTTAGGCTATCGGTCAAGCTGAGGGTGTTGAGTCGGCGTTTGTGCTCGGCCAGCTTGATCGCCAGTCGATAGCAAACCCACCCTAGCGCCGCCGGGTACAACGTCAGCATCGGCAGGCAGGCATAGACCTGAAAGGCGGTGGCGTCGGGTTGAAATCCCGCCCCCAGCAAGGCGCAAGCCGTAAGCATGCCTGCCACTTGCGCCATGCCTGCGCGAATAGCCAAGGCCTTGCCGCCGGCTGCGACGTTGTTCATGGTGATCATCGATAGAACGGTAACCGTCGGCAGCGGATTGAACTGCATGGCACCGGCCCAGAACCCACCCATTAGCGAATCAAGGAAAAAGTTGCGTTGCTCGGCCTGGTAGGGGGCTTTGGACCGGGCCGCCCACAGATAGGCCAAATGTGGCCACAGCAAGCCGTTGAACAGCATGAATGCCCAGACCCAGGCTGGGGGAGACAAGGGTTCCACTGCGGCCATTACCGCGAAAAGCCCCACACCTTTGCCCAGTACCCGGGGCAGATAAATCCGTTTGGCAAACGAAAGGCCTTTGCCGGTGCGTGTGTCCATGGGTGTGATCTCTATCGGGGCGCTTATCGCTTAACGTGCGCGAGTATTCTGGGCCATGGGCGGCGCGCGAGACATGGCCTTGCAAGCCAAATCACGGGTGATGCGAGCAGTGGAGGCGAGTATGCCTGACTGGGATCTGAAAGAAGACGGGAAAGCTGGGCAGCGTTGTCGGCACGCCTTTGCCCAGCTTCCTTATAGAAGAAGAGGAGATGTTACCCGCACGCCGTAAGGCTATGTTTCACTTTTGCTGATCGTCTTGGCGTTTTCGCGGGGGCTGTTCATCTTTGAGTAACTGCGAGGGCGACTTGCCGCTGTCGCTGCGCACTTGGGCATGGCTGATCAGGCCAAAGATGAAACTGCCGCCGATGATGTTGCCGGCCAGCGTAGGCAGGGCAAAGTGCAGCAGGAAGTTGCTCCAGGTCTCTTCACCTGCCCAGACCAGATACGAAACCTCTACCGACCCCACCACGATGTGGGTGAAGTCGCCCAATGCCATGAGGTAGGTGATGACCAGGATGATCCAGATCTTGGCATGCTCCATGGAGGGGATCATCCAGACCATGGTGGCGATCATCCAGCCGGACACGATGCCTTTGGCAAACATCTGGCTGACGTCGTTTTCCATCACCTTACGCCCCACCTCCAGGAAGGCGATGTCTGTCTTGGTATCGAAGATGGGCAGTTCGAGCATTACCCAGGCCACCAGCAAGGTACCGGCCAGGTTGCCGGCCAGGACCACGCCCCAGAGACGCAGCAGGCGACCGAAGTTGCCTAGCGTTGGCGTAGTCATCACCGGCAGGACGGCGGTCAGAGTGTTCTCGGTGAACAACTGCTGCCGTGCGATGATGACGGCTAGGAAGCCGGCGCTGTAGCCGATACTGGCGATGACCTGCGCGCTCTCGCCGTCCGGCAGACGCGAGTACAGAAGACCCATGGCCATCAGTGACAGCCCCATGGACAAACCAGCGGCAAGGGCTGACCACCAGAGCGCAGCCAATGTACGTTCCAGTTCCTGGTCGCCCTGCAACCGGATGGTTTCGTGGAGCACTGCCGCACGTGGCGGCTGGTTGGAGCTGACCTCCTGTTGTTCGTCTGCAGACAGGCCCGGGGTTTTCTCGCTTTGCGCCTCGCTCATTACCGCTACGCTCCGTGGTGGGTTTATCTACAGATTCACCTCAGCCTCATTAAGTTGCGGGGAGTGGGGCGGTACGTGTGCAAAAGTTTTTAAATCAAAGGGTTGACTCAAGATTCAAAGCGCGTATTATTCGCCACCTCGCAGCGAGTAACGCAGCGGGGAAGTCGGTCAGCGGTTGAAGTTTCAAGTCTTCGAGTAAGGCGCTTCAAA